>DASZFN010000793.1:0-2747 GCA_035939715.1 Gemmataceae bacterium
GGAGCGCGGCCACGAGAGGGTGAAACCCCTCGGCCTTCTGCACCAGCCGGGTTACGTCCTTCAAGCTTTCGAGGGTAGATTGGCTCGCCGTCATCGGCGGCATGAGCAGTTCCTTTTTCCTTATTCTATCGTGGACACGCAAACGACGCAGCGCAGGGAGCGGTACGGGAATGTCCGTGAGAGCCCCGCGTCGGCAGGGGTCGGCGGGCGAGCATCCCGGATGGGTTTTCGCAATTTGTTATGCAGGTTGTTATGCACGGATGCACGGATGCACGGACATGCACGGACGGCTAGAGGTTAGCAAGTGCTAACAGACTAAGAATGCATCCTAAGATTTGTATTATCTTTGGCTTAGGTCAAAATAAGCCGGACCAAATTCGTTATGCAGATTGGTTTGCTATGTGTCCTATACATGCATGCATAGCAAATTGCTCCGTTGCCCAGCAACTACTTAATGCAAAGTGCGGAACAGATGGCATCGGGATCGAACACGCAGCCACCCCAGGTGCCGCCGCTGACGCCCTGCAGTGCAGCCCATAACCGCGTGTCGGCGGGCAGGCTGGGGTCCGGAGCCAGGTCGGCCCGAGGCGGCCGCTCCGCCAGAAGCTGACGGCCCTTCTCGGCGCCGACGATGTGTTCGGCCGCGCCCACGAGATCAACGCTTCCCTCCAGGCGGTTGCGGTCAATGATGATTTGAATGATGTCGCCGTCGCGCACCTTGCCAACGGGTCCACCGGCGAGGGCTTCCGGACCGATATGACCGATGCAGGCGCCCGTGGAGACGCCGGAGAAGCGGGCGTCGGTGAGAACGGCCACTTGTTTGCCGAAGCTCAAGTGCTTGAGGGCGGAGGTGATCTGGTAAATCTCTTCCATGCCGGCGCCCATCGGGCCGCGGCAGATAAGGACGAGAATATCACCGGGCTTGATCCGTTCAGGGCCACTGCTTTTGATGGCGGCGATGGCGGCGCGCTCGCTGGTGAAGACTCTTGCTGGGCCGGTCTTGCGATAGACGCCGTCGGCATCGACCACGCTCGGATCGATGGCGGTGCTCTTGATCACCGATCCTTCAGGAGCCAGGTTGCCGCGCGGGAAGGTCACCGTCGAGGTCAAGCCTCGCGCCCTGGCTTGCTCGGGACTCATAATCACCTCTTCAGCACTCACGCCATCCTTGCGCTCGAGCACTTCGCGCAAGCGCCGGCGGCGTTCGGATGTTGCCCACCAATCGAGTGTCCGGCTCAGCGGCTCGCCGGTAACCGTGAGGCAGCTCTCGTCGAGCAAACCAAGCTGCCGCAAATGCAGCATGACTTCCGGCACCCCACCCGCCAGGAAGACGCGCACGGTCGGATGGCCGACCGGCCCATTCGGCAGCACGTCAACGAGCCTTGGCACCTTGCGATTGATGTCGATCCAATCTTCCACCGACGGCCGGCGCAGCCCGGCGGAATAGGCGATGGCCGGAATGTGCAACAACAAGTTGGTCGAGCCACCGCAGGCGGCATGCACCGCCATGGCATTGCGCACGGCAGCTTCGGTGAGAATCTGCCGCGTCGTCACGCGGCGATTGCTTAATTGCACCAGGGCCCGGGCCGAGCGCCGGGCCATATCGAGCCAGATGGGCTGTCCCGAAGGCGCCAGCGCGGAATGCGGCAGCGACAGGCCGAGCGCTTCGCCGACCACCTGGGAAGTAGCCGCCGTCCCCAGAAACTGGCAGCCGCCCCCCGGCGATGCGCAGGCCCGGCAGCCCAGGTCCGCCGCTTCCTGAAGCGTGATCTGGCCATGCGCGAAGCGCGCGCCGATACTTTGCACTTTGCCGGCGTCTTCGCCGTCCGCTGGCGGTAACGTAACCCCGCCCGGCACGAGAACGCAGGGCAAGTCATGCATGGAAGCGAGCGCCATCATCATCGCCGGCAGCCCCTTGTCACAGGTCGCCACGCCGAGCACGCCTTGCCGGGTCGGCAGCGAGCGAATCAGCCGGCGAAACACCTGAGCCGCATCGTTGCGGTACGGCAAACTGTCCATCATGCCGGTCGTGCCCTGCGTGCGGCCGTCGCAAGGGTCCGTGACAAAGCCGGCGAACGGGATGCCCTGCAAAGTTCGCAATTCCTCCGCGGCCGCCTTCATCAGCAGTCCGACTTCCCAGTGGCCGGTGTGATAGCCGAGCGCGATCGGAGTGCCGTCGGGTGCGCGGATGCCGCCCTGCGTGCTCAGAATCAGAAACTCCTTGCGTCCCAGCTCGACCGGATTCCAGCCCATGCCGGCGTCCATGCTCCAGCCGAACAGATCACCGCTGGGGGCGTTGCGCAGCAATTCCTCGGTGAACGGCAGACTCCCGCTGGGACCAGCCGCGTTCGTTTGAACCTCGTACAAGGCAAGGTCACTTTCCACCAGGGAAGCAAAGGTCGAGGAGACAGTCATGGAACTCCAATGCGTAGGGACGGAATATCCGCGCAATTCGCTGATTACGATGTACGGATTGTCCGGCAAAGTTCATGAAGAGCGCTCATTTTACACCGCAGCGAAGAAACCGTTGCAGCTATCTGCTTGAAAGCGCTCAGCACTTTGTTTAGACTCCCCCAAAACCTAGCGTTCTTGTGCATTATCGCGATGTGCAGCTGCGGAATCTCTCTCCTTCGGTGGAGAAGATCCGAGGTCTTCTTGAGCAGGAGTAAAAGCATGAGTCCAGAAGAAGAATCGTTGCCTGAACCATTTGATCGGCCGCTTCGGAAGAGTGGAGCAGTTACCGCGAT
>DASZFN010000794.1:0-3442 GCA_035939715.1 Gemmataceae bacterium
CCAGGGCAGTGGCACGATCACCACGCTGGCTTCGTTCACCGGCACCATCCGTGCAAACCCGCTTGCCGGCCTGATCATGGACAGCAGCGGCAATCTGTATGGCACAGCGGGTCAGGGGCCATACGGAGGCACCGTTTTCGAACTTGCCAAGGGTACCGGCACGATCACCACGCTGGCTCGCACCGGTGCGGAGCCGGTTAGCGCCCTGATTATGGACGGCAGCGGCAATCTATACGGCACGACCGCGAATGGCGGCTACGGCAGCGTTTTCGAGCTGCCCCACGGCATCCCCCGTATCTTCACCCTGGCCAATTTCAGCGGCCCCAACGGTGCATACCCGGAGGCCGGCCTGATCATGGACAGCAGCGGCAACCTGTACGGCACAACCGAGCAGGGCGGACCGCACTGGTCCCCCGGCTACAATCTGTATGGCTTCGGCACGGTTTTCGAGCTGGCCCATGGCAGTCACAATATCACTACGCTGGCTTCATTCAACGACACCGACGGTGCCAATCCGAGAGCCGGCTTGATCATGGACAGCAGCGGCAATTTATACGGCACGGCCGCTTTTGGCGGCAACGGGGGCGGCATCCACAGCACTTCAGATCCTGGCGACGGCACCGTTTTCGAGGTGGCCAAGGGTAGCGGCATGATCACCACGCTGGCTTCGTTCAACGTCTTTAACGGTGCAAACCCGTTTGCCGGCCTGATCATGGACAGCAGCGGCAATCTATACGGCACGACCGCGTTTGGCGGCATGAACCTTTCTTATTATGGTCCTAGCGGCGGCACCGTTTTCGAACTGGCCAAGGGTAGCGGCACCATCACCACGCTGGCCGAGTTCAACGGCACCGACGGTGAAGCCCCGGAGGCCGGCCTGATCATGGACAGCAGCGGCAACCTGTACGGCACAACCTTGGAAGGCGGAGTGGACTGGACCGGCACAGTGCCTGGCGACGGCACCGTTTTCGGACTGTCCGCGGCGGTTGCCGAGCCGTCCTTCCAGATCAGCGGTTTTTCTTCTTACTCGACTATTAGCGCTGGCACCGCGCAAACCTTCACCGTCACCGCCCAAAGCGGCGGTACCACCGATACCGGCTATACCGGCACGGTCCACTTCACGAGCAGCGACGCGCAGGCCGTGCTGCCCGCTACCTACACCATCACCGCCGCCAACGCGGGCGTAGCCACCTTCACAGCCACGCTCAAGACCGCGGGCAGGCAATCCGTTTCCGCTACCGACACAACGAACATCTTCGTCACGGGAAGTGCCATAACCACGGTGACCGGGGCGGCGGCGAGCAGCCTGACCATCGGCCGCTTTCCGTCCCCCACGACCGCCGGCAGTGCCGGATACGTGACCGTCACGGCGCTGGATGCCTATGGCAACATCGCGACCGGCTATACCGGCACGGTCCACTTTACGAGCAGTGACGCCAAGGCGGTGCTGCCGGCTGATTTCACGTTCACTCCCCAATACCCAAGCCCGCGTGTCTTCTCGGTCACGCTCGAGACTGCCGGCACGCAATCGATTACTGCTACCGATACCGTGACCTCCGGCATGACCAGTACGCAAAGCGGCATCACGGTCAATCCGGCGGCGGCCAGCGTCCTGGTCGTCACCGGCCCATCGACTGCGACCGCCGGCGTTGCCTTCAGCATCACGGTCACGGCTTACGATGCCTATGGCAACGTTGCCACCGGCTACACGGGCACGGTGCATTTCACGAGCACCGACTCGACGGCGACTCGGCCCGCGAACTACACGTTCCAGGCCTCGGACGAGGGAACGCATACCTTCAGCGGGTTAGTGCTGAAAAAGAAGGGTAATCAATCGCTCAAGGCCACGGACACGCTCACCAGCTCGCTCTCGGGCAGCTTGACCGTGGGTGATTCTTGAAAGATAGGGCAACGGACCTTCGTGAATAGGATCGAGGCAGCCAACTCCGGCAGTGGATCCGCGCGCCGGGGTGGGCTGGTTTTTTCTCGCGGATCGGTTCTATTCCAGAAAGGCGTGCAACATGTTGTTTGCATCCTGGCTTCGACGGTTGACAATGGGCTCCGCTACCCGGTCGCGGCGCCGAGGATCAAGCCCCCCCCTTTCGCGGCGCTCGGTCCTGCCGCGCCTGGACGTGCTGGAGGACCGTAGTCTTCCCAGCACATTCACAGTGACCAACCTGCTCGACGGCCCCTCCCCCGGCCCCTCCGGCTCGCTGCGGGCAGGCATCCTCTCCGGCGACGCTACCATCGCGTTCGCGCCGGCGCTGCACGGCACCATCGCGCTGAGCAGCGAATTGCCGATCAACCACAGCGTGACCATCAACGGCCCGGGGGCGAATCATCTGTCCGTCAGCGGCGACAACACCTACCGGGTGTTCGACATCAGCAACAACGCAACGGTGACCATCGACAGTTTGACCATCAAGGATGGCCAAACGGTCGGCGGCGATGGCCAACCGCACGGCGGCTACGGGGGCGGCATCCTCAACGAGGCGGGCGCTACCCTGAACCTCGACCACATCGTCATGACCGACAACCAGGCGATGGCCGGCACCGGGGGCATCGTCGGCGGCTCCGGCGGCGCCATCGAGAATCTGGGCAGCCTCGCCGTCAGCGTATCCACCTTCACCAACAACGAGGCCTCCTTGAACTCCATGTTCATCATGAACAGTGACAAATTCGGCTCGAACGGCGGAGCCATCGACAGCAGTGGGCCTTCGCTGACGGTGAATAGCAGCACGTTCTCGACCAACACGGCGGCCGGCACCTCGACGCAGAACGGTTCAGGCAATGGCGGCGCCATCTTCAGCTTGAGCTCGACCGCGACCGTCACCAACTCCACATTCAACGGCAATGCGGCACTCGGCCGCGACGACGCCGCCGGCGCGATCGACGAAGCAGGCGGTCTGATGACCATCAGCAACAGCACGTTCACCTCCAACCGGGTCGTCGGCGGCAACGGGGCCAACGACATCACCTACGGGAGTGGCGGCGAGGCCCTGGGCGGCGCCATCACCAATGCTGCCCCGCTGACGATCAGCAACAGCACGTTCACCGACAACGTGGCCAAAGCCGGCGACGGGGGCGACGCCAGCAGCGACGGCATCGACTTCATCGCTGGCCGCAGCCAGGTCGGCACCGCCACGGGCGGCGGCGTGGTTAATTTCTTCAGCTCGCTCACGGTCACCAACAGCACCTTCACGGACAACCAGGCCATCGGCGGCAACTCGGCCATGGGCCCTGGCGGTGATGCCGCGGGCGGCGGCGTCGTGGCGGCGGGGACCAACCTGGGAGGGGGGACCACGACCCTCACCAACGTGACGTTCGCCGGCAACCAGGCGATCGGCGGCAGCGGCGGCAGCAGCGGCATCTTCAACAGCATCCCGTACACGGGCGCTGGCGGCCGCGGGTTCGGCGGCGGCTTCTACAATGGCATTTACTC
>DASZFN010000795.1:0-4128 GCA_035939715.1 Gemmataceae bacterium
ATCTTGCGGCCGTAACCTCCTCTTCCTACGCATACGTCACAGAGCACCGTGAAATTGCTCATGCACGTATCCGAGCTTAAGTTCCTGGCAAATAATCAAAAGTATTTGCCGGCGTCGAGGCAATAATACATAGACGCCCAAACCGCGGCTGCCGGAGGGAAGGAATGGCTGCTGGCCCCATGCGCGGAGTGGTGCGGCGGATTCGCCGGGCTGCTCTCCTTCAGGATGCCGACTCCCTGAGCGACGACCAACTGCTGAGCCTTTATCTGCTGCGGCGGGACGAGGCGGCGTTTGAAGCGCTCGTGCGCCGTCACGGCGCCATGGTGCTCGGCGTTTGCCGGCGCGTCCTGGCCAATCCGCAGGATGCCGAGGATGCCTTTCAGGCCACCTTTCTCGTTCTGGTGCGCAAGGCGGGCGCGGTCGTGCCGCGGTCCATGCTCGGAAACTGGTTGCACGGAGTTGCCTATCGCATCGCCATGAAAGCACGCGTTGCCAATACTCGGCGGAACATGAAGGAGCGACAGGCGGCCAGACCTGAGCCGGCGCCTGCCGAGGAAATCTGGCATGACGTCCAGGTTGTGCTCGATGAAGAATTGGACCGTTTGCCCGCCAAGTACCGTTTGCCCATCGTTCTCTGCGACCTGGAAGAAAAGACCTGGAAGGATGCGGCCCGGGAGCTGGCCTGGCCGGAAGGGACCCTGGCGACCCGGCTCTCCAAGGGACGCGCCATGCTGGCCAAACGGCTGACGCGCCGCGGCGTGACGCTGTCGAGCGCCGCCTTGACCGGGGTTTTGGCAGGGCACGCTGCCGCAGCGGTGCCGGCCCCGTTGCTGTCCGCCACGGTGCAGGCCGGGACTTGCTGCGCGGCGGGAAAACCGCTTGCTGCCGGCGTGATTTCGCTGAAAGTGGCCTCTCTCGTGGCGGGAATGGTGAAGGCCATGTTGCTCACCAAGCTTAAGTCGGCGGCAACGATCTGCCTGGCCCTGCTATTCCTGGGTTTCGGCGCGGCTCTGTTTTCCGTCTCGGGCCATGAACGGCCCGACGAGAAGACGCCGCCGGTCAGCGGCAATTCAACCCTTACCGGGGGGCGACCGGTGAACGATGCAGAAAACGGCCACGCGGACGGCGACTCCGGCTGGGGCAATGCCTCAGGCGGGCTGCGTGCGCGCCTGATCGCAGTGGCCCCGAAGACCGACGAACAGAAGCCCGACCCGGCGACGGCCGGCGCGGTCAAGCAATTCGCGCATGCCGAGGACCTGACCTTTCTTGTCGAGCTTCAGAACGTCGGCGCGAAACCGATCTCGGTGCAGGGTATGCGCTACGGCGATACTGTCGCAGCGCCCTGGCCGGGGAAGAGCGCCTCCGACATATTTGCCCCGCTGCTCTTCGATTGCGAATTCTTCGACAAGGACGGCAAGCCGCTCGACCGGCCGGTGCATGGCATGCTGGAGGACGACGCCATGCTAAACCTGAGCAGCGGCCTGGCGGAGACGATCGCGCCGGGGAAGTCGCTGGTTTGCCTGGTCCGGCCGGCCCACTGGAAGCCGGGCACCGCCTGGCTGCTCAGCCCCGGCGAATACCAGGCGCGCGTGCGCTATCATGGACCGAAACCCGCGGCCTTGCAGCAGATGAAGAAGCATTGGCCGAATAACCCGGTATCCTCCGCCTGGACCGGGGAGGTTTTTTCCGGGCGGGTCCGCTTTACCATTCCCGACTCCCCCGAGAACCGGCATCCCGAGCTGATCTGGGGACCGGCGGTCAACGGCCTGCAGGCGGCCGCGGAATACAGCAGTGCCGGCACGCCGCGCGCTCGCCAGGACACGGCCTCTGCCACCTATCCGCACGGCACGCGGCTCCGCGTCCGTTTCCATGTCCGGAATGCCGGCAGCAGGGACATCTCGTTCTGGTCGGAAACCTGGCGGCAGGACGACCGCGTTTTTGTGACCGATAGCGCCGGCAAGGAAACGCCTTTGGGCCACCCGTGGTACAGCGGCTGGGCTCTCACCGAGCACTGGATGCTCAAACCAGGCGAGGCCGCCATTCTCCCGGCGATCGACCTTGGGATTGCCAGGCCGGGGCAAGGAGACAAGGACTTCGATCACCCCATCGGCGGCGTCCTGGCCGTGGCGCCGGGCCGGTACAAGCTGCGCCATGAGCTGCGCTTCAACGCCTGGAAACGCACGGGCGCGGACGGGCAGCCCATCCCGGGCAAGGATGATTGGCAAGGCACGCTGGCCACCGGCCCGGTCTCCATCCAGGTGCGCGAACGCCGCGCGGACGACGATCCGCCCACCTTCACAGCGCGGCTGCGCTTGCGCGGCCCAGACGGCAAATCCGTCGAGTCGGGACAGGTCGAGGTCTATCGCCAATCCGGCATGCGCAGTCTCCTGAAAGGCAGTCTCCGGTCCGGGTCACTCGAAGTGCCGGGCTGTCGGTTCGATGAGCCCTTGGCGATCGATGTGCGTGTCCCCGGATTCGAGAAGGCCCGCATCTACGACGTGGCGGCTGCTCCGGAGCGTGAGTCGGTGGTGACGCTGAAGCGCGCCGAGCCGCTTCGTTTCCGTTTGCTGACTGCCGAGGGCACTCCGGTCGCCGGCGCCAGGATCCGCTATTTCAACCGCAGCAAGTTCGATGCGTCCTCCGGTCCTTACCCCACCGACGGCTTGCACGGCCCTGTCTGGGCGACGTCCAACAGCAACGGCGAAGTCGTGCTCGATATGCTGCAGAAGTTCGACCCGCTTGATCGGAAGCTCGGCAACAACATCTACTGGTTCCACGTCGAGCCCACGGCGCACGCGCCCTTCTTCATCGGTCCGGTCCAGGCAGGGCAAGACCTCGGCAAGATTACGGTGAGTCCGTTCCTGGAAGTCAGCGGCGAAGTGCGCGGCACGCCGGCAGAGCTGGCCGCTTTCGCGGCAGAATGGGATCAACCCGTGCCAATGAAACGCGGCAATGGCCAGGCCGGCTGGGAGTACGCCCAATCCACCCCGCTGGCGACCAACCGCGCCGCCGGCAAGCTCACTTTCAAACTCACCGGCCTGAGTCCCGGCAAGTTCCGCATCATCTCGCGCTTCCGCCAGGGCGGCAAGCCGGTCAGCCATGAGTACAGCAAACGCCAGCCGAACGAAGACGACCTGGTCTTCGAGATCGAGCTAAAAGAGTCTCGCCAGGATATCGTGATTGCGAACAGACATTGAGTCACTGGCAGTCGGCATAGACGATGCGGAGGACGCCGTAGGCGACTGTCGAATCGTCCACCACGACAAACAGTGTCCGGAAACGGCCATTGTCCTCGAAGACCCAGGTGAACTGATAGAAGGGTGAAGAGGGACCGAAACGGTTGTCTGGATCAGCCCGGAACGTGTCAGAAACCTCCCTGACCAACTGGACTAAACCAGCGTTGAGACGTACGCACCTTTCCATGTGAGGGGCAGGTCCCGGACGGACGCGCGACTCGTTGCCATGTAGGCGGACAGGATTTCTGGCAGTTTTTTCTTGACCCCAGAGCCGACCATCGCCACGCCAAGCGCCCAGCGGTAGAATCAGTAGGGTTGCCAACACTCCGATGTCAATGGTGCGGGAATGTTACCAAAGGCGTTCACATGCGGATGCTATACTGCTGGCGCTGTGACACGGAAGTAGCGATGCTGAACGAGGAGGAGTTCGCGGAGGTAGAAGACCTTTACCTGAAGGCCGTTCGCACCATCAAAGAACATCGCCGCAAGCTTGAGCCATCGAAACAAGCGGAATTCGTTCGGGAGCAGTACTGGCCTGCGCTGGACGCTTATCGACGGCTCACGGGGACAGAGCATGCGACTGATCCTTCGGACCTCTTGCACCACCGCATCTCCAAATACGGCCCACTCTGCTTGCAGTGTAAGAAGCCCCTGAGAACGTCTAAAGCCACCTATTGTGCAGCCTGTGGGGCGGATAAGCCTTCTGAAGTGCACGGCCCCGGAACGACAGTGCGGGGCATGGGCAATTCACTTCGAGGGGAAGAGTGATGCTGGAAACTCTTTGGTTATTCCACCCCGACGAAGGCATGACATTTTCCGGCATGAGGCGACACACCTTGCCGTCGCTCACATTCCATAGAGTCACGGGCTTTCCAAGCAAAGTCCTCGAGGA
>DASZFN010000796.1:0-14674 GCA_035939715.1 Gemmataceae bacterium
AGGGCCACCAGCGCACCGCATTCGACGCCGGCGTTGATGATCAAGAGGCCGTTGAAGAGGAGCGGCGACGTGGCCGAGCCCCAACCCGTCGTTCCCTTGCCGACGCTCCGGGACCAGAGTTGCTTTCCTGCCAAGTCGAAGCAGAACACTCCCGCCTTGCCGAAGAAGACGAACAGGTTTTTGCCGTCGCTGACCGGAGTGCTGGAGGCGTAGCCGTGCTGGCCGTCATTGCCTGCCCGGTACGCAGACTCGGGCAGTTCCGGCTTCACATCCTTGGTCCAACGGATGGCTCCGGACTTGCGATCGATGCAGACCACGTGCCGCATTAGGTTCTTCTGGTCACCGGGATCGCTTGGTGACTCCGCATAGCCGCTGTAGCAGGTAACGAAGACCACCTCGCCGACCGTTATCGGGCTCGACGATCCAGGTCCCGGTAGTTTGGTCTTCCAGACGACGTTCTCCGTCTCGGACCATTTGTCGGGAGGCCCCTTGTCGTCGCTGACGCCCTGGCCACCCGGCCCACGGAACTGCATCCAATCGGTAGCAAGTGCGGCGGGGATGACGACAAGGCCCACGAAGAGGGATGCACTGAATCGTCGCGTCATGAGTATTACCCTGCGGATGGAGGTACCATGGCCGGCGAGAGGCACGTCTTTAATCATCCTATGTTATGCCCTGAAAGTAGCAAAGCTGCTATCACGTGCCATGCGACGGAGTGACCTTCCCGAAAATGACAGCCTGGCTGTGCTTTCCGAAAGTGCCCTGGTCCAACACGCCGAGACCAATTCGCCTGTCGGCGTTGCACGCGGCGGTCTGATCGACCGAAGTGGCGAAGCGCGCTTTATGAATCCCAGTCGGTGAAGCTGGGATTCTCCGTCGTCGGCAGTTCTTAAGCGTGTGAATTTCAAGCATTGAAGCGGTTTCGCTTCATGCTTATACTGGGCTCACATTCTCGACAACAAACGTTATTTGGGGCCGTCCCAGAGAGGCGGGCAACAGGAGTCCTGCACTATGACTGGCTACACCAATCCTCGGCCCACTGCCCCCTACCGTGATTCACGTTTCGGTATCTTGGCTGTGTACCGCCTAGTCCTCCAGCAGACCGCGCACTTCGATTCCCGAGGCCGTCTCGTCAGGCTATCGCGTGCACGGTGTCGTGCCTGGCCCGAGTTGGAGGTCCTCGAAGACCGCGCCATGCCCAGCGCCACGGTCAACGTCGATGTTGCTTCCAATGTCCATGCCATCGATCCTAATATCTACGGCACCGCTTTCGCCAGCACGGCTCAGCTTGCCGACCTGAACATCCCCCTCAATCGCGACGGCGGCAACGCCTCCGACACCTATAGCTTCGCGCAGGACGCCACCAACCATGGCAGCGACTGGTACTTCGAGAGCATTGCCTCCGGCTCGGGCAACGGCCAGGGGATGGACTCCTTCGTCTCCACCACCAAGGCCGGCGGCGCCAAACCGAGCATCACCCTCAACCTGTTTGACTGGGCCGCCAAGCTCGGGAGCAACCGCTCCAACCTGGGCAGCTTCTCCGTCGCCAAGTATGGCGCCCAGCAGTCCACCGACCCCTACAACTCCATCTGGGGCAACGGCGTCCACACCAACGGCGCAAACGTCACCGGCAACGACCCCAACGATGCCTATGTCGCCAACAGCCCGGCCGCCGAGCAGGCCTGGATCCAGCACCTGATCAGCAGCTTCGGCGACTCGCAGCATGGCGGTGTGCCCTACTACACGCTGGGCAACGAGCCGGGCCTCTGGAACTCGACGCATCGGGACATTCACCCCGCCGGCGACACGCTGCCGGAATTGCTCAACCGCATCCTCAGCTACGCCTCCATGATCAAAGCGCTCGACCCGGGCGCGAAGATCCTCGGACCGGAGGAATGGGGTTGGACCAATTACTTCATCAGCGGCGCGGATGCCGCCGCCAGCAACTGGGGCGCCACCTACAACGGCCTGAACGCCGAGGCCTGGTTGCTCGACCAGCTCCGCCAGCACGATGCCGCTACCGGGCAGCGACTGCTCGATTATTTCACGCTGCACTTCTACCCGCAAGGCGGCCAGTTCGGCAACGACGTGTCCACGAATATGGAGCTGCTCCGCAACCGCTCGACGCGCAGCCTGTGGGACCCGAACTACGTCGACGAGAGCTGGATCGCCAACACGGGCATCAACGGCGGCAAAGTCAACCTCATCAACCTGATGAAGAACTGGGTAACCACATATTACCCCGGAACCCGGCTCGGCATCAGCGAATACAACTGGGGCGCCGAGGGCGATATGAACGGCGCCACGACCCAGGCCGACATCTGGGGCATCTTCGGCCGCGAGGGCCTCGACCTGGCCGACCGCTGGACCACCCCGGCCGCCGGCTCGCCGGCCTACCTGGCCATGAAGCTGTTTCGCAATTACGACGGCAACAAGTCCGCCTTCGGCGATCGGAGCGTGGCCGCCACAGTCGCCAATCCCGACCAGGTCGACGCCTTCAGCGCTATCCGCTTGTCCGATGGCGCCCTGACGGTGCTGGTCGTCAACAAGAACTTGTTTGATCCCGCCAACCCCACGGCCACGACGCAGGTGACCGTCAATCTCAGCAACTTTGCCGGCGGCGCCGCCCAGGAGTGGCAGCTCGCCGCCATCAACCCGAGCGATCAGACGAAGGCAGCGATCACGCAGCTTGCCGACATTCCCCTGAACGGGACGAGCTTCACCGTGAACGTGCCGCAGGAAAGCGTCGAGATGTTCGTCCTCAAGCCAGTAAGCCAACCCAAGATTGTGGATAACGGCACCGCCGGCTATTCCGAGACCGGTACCTGGACCACCGAAACCGTGCCCGCCTATGGCGGCAACGAACGCTATGCCATCAGCAGCGGCACCGGCCAGAACACCGCCACCTGGCAAGTCGCTGGACTGCCGGCAGGCTTCTACCAAGCGCAGGTGAGCTGGCATCCCTATCCCAACCAGGCGCCCAATGCGCCCTATGCGATTTACGACGGCAGCACGCTTCTGCAAAAGGTCACGGTCAATCAAACCATGCCGGCCAGCGGGCCGATGTTCGGCGGTGTGCCGTTCCAGAGCCTGGGGACGTTCCACATCACCAGCGGCACGCTCAAGGTGCTGCTGAGCAACACGGGCGGCGGCACCTACATCGTCGCCGATGCCATGCGCGAAGCGTTCGTGCCGGTTTCCGGCACCGATCTGAACTGGTCGGCCACGGGGGACGGCATCACCGGCCCGGCCTCGGTGAACGTGCAGAGCAACTTCACCATCAACCGCACCTACACCGTCAGCGGCGCGGCGGCGCCGGGCAGCTTCACCATTACCTATTACGCTTCTCCTTCTTCGAATCCCAACCAGGATTTGAGCAAGGCCACCTTGCTGGGCTCGGAGACGTTGAGCGCCACGGCCGACCTGGCGGTGGGCAACCACAGCGGCGCCAGCCCGAGCTTTCAGTTTGCCTCGGGCGGCTCCTACTACTTGCTGGCCACGCTCACGAGCAGCAGCTTTGCCGAATCCGACGGGGCCAACGACACCAACGACGTGGCGGTAACGTCCCAGGCCGTGCAGGTACTGGGCCCGATCATCGTGGACAACGGCGACGCCGGCTATTCCGAGACCGGCACCTGGAACACCGAGACCGTGCTTTCCTACGGCGGCACGGAGCGTTACGCCACCAGCAGCGGCACCGGCCAGAACACCGCCACCTGGCAGGCCAGCGGGCTAACCTCGGGGTTGTACCAGGTGCAAGCGACCTGGCACCCCTATAGCAATGAAGCGACCAATGCCCCCTATGCCATCTACGACGGCACGACCCTCTTGCAAACCGTGGCGGTGAATCAGACGCAGACGGCCAGCGGCCCCAGTTTCGGTGGCGTGCCCTTCCAGACCCTCGCAACCGTGAACGTCACCAGCGGCACGCTCAAAGTCGTGCTGAGCAATACCGGCAACGGCAGCTACGTGGTCGCCGATGCCGTGCGCATCCTGCCCGCGCCGGTGTCGAGCACCGACCTGAACTGGTCCGCCCCGGGAGACGGCATCACCGGTCCCAGCACCGTCAATGCGCAAGCGCCCTTCACCGTCAGCCGCACCTACTCGGTCAGCGGCGCCGCGGCGCCGGCCAAGTTCACCATCAGCTACTATGCGTCCACCTCTTCCAGCACCAGCCAGGACCTGAGCCAGGCCACGCTGCTGGGGAGCGAGACCTTGAGTGCTGCGGCCGATCTGGCCGTAGGCAATCACAGCGGCACCAGTCCGTCGCTGCAATTACCCAACGGCGGCACATACTATCTGGTGGCCAGGTTGACGGCCGACTCCAGTTGGGCCGAGTCCGACGCGGCCAACGATGTCAATGACGTGGCCGTGGCGCCGCAACCGGTGCAGGTGTCCGGTCCGGTGATCGTGGACAACGGCACCGCCGGCTACTCCGAGACTGGCGCCTGGGCCACCGAATCGGTGCCGTCCTACGGCGGCACGGAGCGTTATGCCACCAGCAGCGGCAGCGGGCAGAACACCGCCACCTGGCAGGTGACCGGGCTGCCGGCCGGACTGTATCAGGTGCAAGTAACCTGGCATGCCTTCGGCAACGAATCGACCAATGCCCCTTACGCCATCTACGATGGCACGACGCTGGTGCAAACTGTGCTGGTCAACCAGACAGTAATGCCGCCCGGTCCCAGCTTCGGCGGCGTGCCCTTCCAGACGCTGGCGACCGTGAACCTCACCACCGGCACCCTCAAGGTCGTGGTCAGCAACACCGGCAACGGCAGCTACGTCGTCGCCGATGCCATGCGTGCGGCGCCGGTGCCGGTGTCGAATACCGACCTGACCTGGTCGGCCGCGGGCGACGGCATCACTGGCCCGGCTGCCGTCAACCAGCAGACCGGCTTCACCATCTCCCGCACCTACACGATCAGCGGCGCTGCCGCGCCCAGTGGTTTTAGCATTGCCTACTATGCGTCCATGTCCTCGAACCCGAAGCAGGACCTGAGCAAGGCCACCTTCCTGGGCAAGGAGACCGTCAGCGCGGCAGCCGACTTGGCGGTGGGCAATCACTCGGGCACGAGCCCGGCGTTCCAGTTCACCAACGGCGGCGACTACACCCTGTTTGCCGTGCTCAACGCGGACAACAGCTTCACCGAGTCAGATGCCGCCAACGATACCAACAACCTGGCGATCTCGACGCAGCAGACGGTCGTGTCCGGCCCGGTGATCGTGGACAACGGCGACCCGACCTACTCCGAGACAGGCTCGTGGACGACCCAGGCCGACAGGAACGCCTACGCCGGCAGCGACCGTTACGCGTCGGCCAGCGGCGCCGGCTCAACCACCGCCACCTGGGTGGTACCCGGCCTGGCTTCCGGCACCTATGCGGTCGAGGCATCCTGGGGGCCCTACTACAACCAGTCCACCAATGCCCCATACGCGATTTACGACGGCGCGACGCTGGTGCAGGTGGTGACCGCCGATCAGACGAAGACGCCGAGCGGAGCCAGCGCCGGCGGGGTGCCATTCCAGATTCTGGCCCATGTCACCATCAACAGCGGCACGCTGACGGTGGTGCTGAGCAACAGCGGCAATAGCAGCTACGTCATCGCCGATGCGCTCCGCGTGGCATAGGCTGAAGGAGCTTGCCGACAGGAAATGGGTGTAATGTCCGACGCGCTCTGCGCAACTCAGCGTCGCGTGACGCGGCTGGGCGGCTGCTGGCCCGGAGTTATCCCAGCCAGCGAGGCTGGGATTCACTTGGGACAGCGGCCATCTGTCAAGTTCATCACCGACCGAAGTGAAATCCCCCTGGGGCCGCGTTCATTATTTGTCAGCTCGTCGTCACACGCAGATTATTGATCGGTTTGCGTCCTTATCTCTCTACTTTATAGATCGAGCTACAGTTGATATGACGACTATGAAGAGGGGTGAGGCGATACCGATGGCTTCCTGGAAAAGGTCCTTAGTCTGGTGTGTAGTTGGCGCGGCCGCGCTGCTGGCTGCCAACGCACTCGTGGCGGTCCTTCACGCGGGGTCGCAGGCCGGTCAGACGTACCACTGGGTTTGCCTAAACTCGGGGGCGGAACTGTTGCTTCTCCGGTAGTCCTTTTCTTTCACTAGGAGGGTTCTCTATTATGAGATATCGCACGGCCAAGGCGGCGTCCCTGGCCCTGGCGCTGTTGGCAAGCAGCGTCTGGGCCGGCGACGCCCTGAAATCGGGTCCCCAGGTCGGGGATGCAGTGCCCAGCCCGTTTAACCCGCTAAATGTCACGGGCAAATTTGCAGGCAAGAAACAATGCCTGGTCTGAGCTAATGGCGGCAACCCGGTCGCGATGATTTTCGCCCGCGAAATCAGCGACCCCTTGACCAGTTTGGTCAAGAAGATCGACGCTGCCACGGTCAAGAACAGCGCGTGCAAGATGGGCAGCTTCGTTGTCTTCCTCAATGACGAAGAGGGACTGGAGCAGAAGCTCAAAGACCTGGCCGAGAAAGAGAAGTTGGAAAAGATCGCCCTGTCTATCGACACGCCGAGCGGTCCGCAACGCTACAACGTTGTCAAGGATGCCGACATCACGGTGGTGCTTTATCGTGGGTCTTACGCGAAAGGAGCGGTGAAGGCCAATTACGCCTTCAGGAAAGGCGAGATGAAGGATGGGGACATCGACAAGATCGTCGGCGACCTGGTCAAGATCTTGCCGGAAGAGAAAAAAGAGCAATAGCCAGCTTTTCGAAGCGTTCGATTTTCCTAAATCGTTGGACTACCGCGACGCCGTCAGCCTTTAGGGGCTGACGGCGTCACTCATTTTTCATCGCGGGCGCAACCGATCCATTGGCCACGAGCTGGCGTATGGTCAAAAAACTCAGTCGCTGGTTCTCTCCGATGAAACATGGGCATGGCGCCTGCCGCCTGGTCTGAAATCTCGGCCAGCCGTCCTTTGTTTCTTGCGCGCGCTTTCGCAGAATCCCATCTACGCGAGCTGGGATACTTGTGGCCCGGCTGCGCCTTCGCCGACCAGCCCCTCCGCGCGACAGCGGCAGAAGTCTGCGATCAGGGCCATTTCACAAACGTATTCAAGGGCCCGAGGCTTGACTCAGTCGTATCAACCGGTTTATCTTCAGCGTTCGACAAATCGACAGGCTGAGGCTGTCTTCCATGCAAGTCCGCTGCCCGCATTGCCAACATCAACTGGAGTTTATGGGTCCCGCGCCCGCCAGTTGCGTATCTTGCGGCCGCGCGCTCGTAGGCGGGCCGCCGATTTCGACCGCTGAGTACGACCCAGGAGCTGCCACGCTGCCGCCTGATCGACCGGCCGAGACTGAAACGCAGATTCCCGCGATTTCAGCCAGCGCCGCCGCGGCGGAGGCATTGGCGTTGGTGGGCAACTATCGCTTGCTACGGCGCCTGAGCGGCGGCGGCATGGGCGACGTCTACGAAGCTGAGGAAGTCACCTCGGGCCGGCGCGCCGCCTTGAAGCTGGTACGGGCCGAGTACGCCACGAGTGAGGAGGCGGTTGAGCGTTTCCAGCAAGAGGGCGAGCTGGCCAGCCGGCTGAGTCATCCGCGCTGCGTCTTCGTGCTGGCTGCCGACCAGCACGAGGGGCGACCGTATATGGTCATGGAACTGATGACCGGAGAAACGCTTAACGACCTTGTCAAGGACAATGGTCGGCTGCCGGTCGAGGTAGCCATACGCAAGATCCTCGACGTGATCGACGGCCTGGAGGAGGCACACCGGCTCGGACTGGTTCACCGTGACGTCAAGCCTTCGAACTGCTTCCTCGAGGCCAACGGCCGGGTAAAGATCGGCGACTTCGGCCTGGCCAAGTCACTGCTGGGCGAGGCCCATTTGACCAAGACGGGCACGTTCCTCGGCACCCCCTTGTTCGCGGCGCCCGAGCAAATCAAACACGAAACGGTGGACGCCCAGTCGGATGTGTACTCCGTGGCGGCGACACTGTATTTTCTGCTGACAGGCCAGGCGCCTTTTCAGACCGGCGACGCCCTGGCCAGCATGGCGCGAATCGTGTCGGACGATGCACCCTCGATGCGTATGCTGCGTCCGGAGCTGCCCAGAGCACTGGACAAGGTGGTTCCCTGCATCGTCGTTTGTGCGGCGGTTGTGCTCTTGCTCGTGACCTGCATGACCCGAGGCGGATTGAGCTTTCTCGGCGCCCGCATAAGGGTGGTCCGGACCGACGGTCGCAGGGCGTCGCGCCTCCGCTGCGTGTGGCGCATGCTCCTGGCCGGGGCGTCTCTCGGCGTTGTCGGTGGACTCTCTTACCTGGGAGTGTTCGCCGGATTCCTTCTGCTGCGCCAATCATTAGCCCTTGCGCTTGCGCTCTGGGCGGCGCCAGCAGTCTTGCTGGGCTTTTACGGCTGGCTGCTGTTGCGCGATCCTTCATGGTCCCCCCACGACCACGTCGCGGGAACGCGCCTGGTTCCGCAGTGAGCCGCGGCCTTTGGGTGAAAGTATCCCAGCCACGTCTAATGGGATTCAGATGCCGCGCATTGTTCGTTAGCGCTGAGGAAGCCGCCAGAGTCTCACCGCTTTGGTCGCTTTAAGATTATGAAGGTAACGCCCCAGGGGCAGGAAGGCCTTTGACCCGCCGCCGGAGCGACGAAGACGCTTATTGCGCCCCCTGTTGGGGCGCTTGCCTTACTCCCGCATCCGCAATTACGGGCTCCTTTTCGCCAACGACTCTCTCCACGCCTGCGAAGAAAGGCCAATATCCTTGCCCGTCAACTCGCGCAAGGCGAACAGCACGGCGTCACGCTGCGCGAAGGGTTTTTCAGAACGGTGGCCGGAGCTAGATCGAATGAAATTCTGAAAATCCTTCACTTCGGCCGCGGCCAAAACGCGCTCACGGATTAGGTAGTCGTAGCGTTGCAGCTCGGGCCATTTGCCGGGCGCAGGTACCGGTTGGCAGATGGAGAAATCTTGCCGCAAATACGTGATATCCGCGCGAATAGCGTCGCCTTTGAAACGCGAGTAATAGACATTCTTTGGCAATGGCTGATCCGGCTGCGGCACGGGGGCACGGACCAAGTCGCTCGTGGAAAAAGAGGGTGAATGACAGAGCAGGCAGTTACGCAGGTGGTTAACCCGCACCAGCTCGCGCACGACCCATTTCTTGCCGTCACGCTGGACCGGGGCCATCGGATTCGGTTGGTCAAGCAGGGCCACCAGTGCGGGAATAGCCTTTTTGTCTTGCAAAGCAACGAGCGCCTCGGCGGCATGATCCGCCGCCGGGGCCCACGGATGGCGTAAGGAGTCCAGCAAGAACTGGCGGATCTCATCCGACGTCCTCCAAGTGAGCGCCAGCAGGGCCTCTTCGCGAACCGCCTGGGCAAGATCAAATACGGCTCCTTGCGCCAGGGCAACCGTCGCCGCGCGCGTGGGAACCACCGAGAGAAAACTCACGAGCGCCTGCCGCAACGGCTCGTCTTCGGCCTGCAAGAGCTGGACGAGGGCCGAGACGGCGCCGTCGTTCAGATTTGTTGACCGGCTGGCGGAGCTATCCGTGACGATGGCTTCGTCAAGTAATACTTTCCGCACCACCTCATCGGCATGGAGTGCATTCCGGAAATACACCATGCGCATGCCAGGGCTTTTGGTTGAGGGAACCTGGTCTTTCGCCAGCGACGCGAGCGCGGTCCGCAGGCAACGGGAAAACTCCTCCAATTGCCGCGCAGTTTGCCGTTGCGTTTGACAGTCCCGTCCCTGGCGCAGCGGCAATTGGGCCAGGTCGGGTCGCCCAGGCAGCAGATCGAGAACAGTTTGGATCTTCTCGGAATCCTTGCTTGCCTGCGCCAATAATTTGGCCGAGGTTCCCTTCACCGAGTCGAGATCGAACTCCGGAACATCCTGGCGCAAGATCTCGGTCAACGTCCTCTCATCAACATGATTGAGGCGCTTGAAGCGCGGCAACTCAGGAGCGGGCGGCGGCAGCGGAACTGCAATCTTTTGTCGCGCGACCACGGGCAAAGAACTTTCGGAACCGGACTTCGGCCCCGCCGGTCGAGCCGCGTTTGTTTGAGGTTTGCTGGACCCGGCGCGCGCTACGACGGCCGGCTGCGACGCGGTGGGAGGACGTGACTGAGGAGCGGAAACGTTCACAGTTGCTGATCGTTCTTCTTTCACTTTTGAACTCGACATAGTAAGTTGCTTTTCGGAGTCAGACTTGGCGCGCGACGCCTGCGGACGAGCAGGTAGTAACAAGGGCTTTTCAGCCTTTGCCACGGCCAGTGATTGTTGTGTAGCAGGTTCTGGCTTCGGATGAGAGCCCGGCTGGAATCGCCAGGCCGTCAACAGTACAGTGAGGAAAAGCAGTTCCAGCGTGCCGGTGATCCAGATCAGGCGCCAATTGGTGACGGTTTGTTCTTCGCCTTCGGCGGCAGGGCTTGCTCGACGAGAGGAAAGTACCACGACGATTCCCTCCTTCGATGGCTCTGGGTTAGCGCCGAAATCTCCCCAATAACGAGCGCGCGGCTCAGCGCTTCAGCAAGAGCAGAACCTCGCCGCGATGGCGAGGATGCCCAGCACCGTGCCGCTTCCGGATAAAGCGAGCGCCGGCACCGGGTCTCCATGATAATAGATGGGGGGATTAATTCGAGGAAAAAGTCAAGAAGTTGCCCAGAATCCTGCTGGACTTGCGGCACGTTCCGCCGCGACGCCCTTATGGCAGTGTCCCAGCGAGTAACGCTGGGATCCTTGCGTCGCGGATCGGCCCAACACCGCCGTGCCCGCCGCGGGTGTCCTCGCCGACCCGGCGTCGATTTCACTAATTAGCTTCCTTCTTTGCCGGCCCTTCTCGCAAACTCCGATAGTTCTCGAACCATTTCAAGACGTGCGCCACCTTGGCGATCATCTGGCTCGGCCGCGCACCGATGTCGTGCGAAGCGCCAGGGAGGCGCACCAGGGCAGTATCGACCTTGCGCAGTTTCAACGCTTGATAGAACTGCTCCGACTCCGACATCGGCGTGCGGAAATCGACTTCACCGGTCAGCAGCATGGTCGGCGTTGTCACGCTGCCGACTAGCGAGATCGGCGAGCGTTTGAGATACTGCTCCGGCTTTTCCCACGGTGGCGGCCCGAACCAGTAGGGACCGAAGAACGGGTACTCGTCGGCGGTCAGGGCGAAGCTGTACCAGTTGATAACGGGTTTACTTGCGACAGCCGCCTTGAAACGCTTCGTCTTACCCACAATCCACGCCGTCAGCACGCCGCCTCCGCTGCCGCCAGTTACGAACAGGTTGTCCCTATCGACGTAGCCACGCGTAAGGAGCGCATCGACGCCGGTCATCAAGTCGTCGTAATCGTTGCCCGGATAGTTGCCGTTGATAAGTTGGGCGAACTCTTCGCCATAGCCCGTGCTGCCTCGCGGATTGGTGTAGAGCACCACGTAACCCGCCGCGGCGTAGAGCTGGAGCTCGGCGCTAAACCGCTCGCCGTAGTTGGCGTAAGGCCCGCCGTGAATCTCCAGTATCAGCGGATACTTCTTCTTCGGATCAAAGTGCGGCGGCTTCACGATCCAACCCTGAACCAGTCGGCCGTCGTGCCCGGATTTGTATTGAAATTGTTCCACCTGCCCAAGCGTCTTGTGGCCAAGCAGGTCGTCATTGAGGCGTGTCAGGCGGCGCGTTCTGCTCGACGAACGCGCGCCCACGTCGGCGGGATACTCCGGCCGCGTCATCGTGAAAGCCAGCGTGCCGTCGTCGGCGACCGTGAACGAGCCGCCTGCGTAGGGCCGTCCGAAATCCTCGCCGCCGAGATCGGTGGCCGGGGCATCTGTCTTACCGTCCATCGAGGCGATACCGATGCAGGTCGTGCCGCGATCTTCGTACTGGAAGTACACGCCGCTGCCGTCCTTGCTCCAAGCGGGAGCATAAATGTCCCGATCCAGTTTCTCGGCGAGGACGCGGCGGCCCGTCCCGTCGCGCTTCATAACGTACAGGTGATGGGCTTGGTAACCCTTGTGCTCGTCGTCGAAACCGATGTAGGCGATATGTTTACCGTCAGCGGAAATGGCGGGTTGCAGGTCGGGTCCCTGGCGGCTGGTCAGCGCCTTGATCTGCCGGTCGTCAAGCGTCAGCTCATAAATCTCGCTGTTAAGCGGATCGTATTCGCCGTCGGGACGCCGATTGGCTGGGAAGAGCAGGGCTTTGCCGTCCGGCGTCCAGACCGGGGCTCCGTGGTCGTACGGTCCGCGCGTCAGCCGGCGCGGCGTGCCACCGTCGGCGGGCAGCAGGAACAATTGCATGTGTTCGTCTTTCAGATACCCCGCGCCATCTGAGCGGTACAGGAGCTTGCGGATCACTTTCGGCGGCAGAGCCCATTCGGCGCCTTCGGGCTTCTCCGGCATCTCGGCGAACGGCTTAGCCGGCTCCGGCACCATCATGTCGAACGCGATGCGCGTGCCGTCCGGCGACCAAACAGCGTTCACCGGGGCGGAAGTCACATCCGTAAGCTTCGCCGTCTGCCCGGTGTCCATCCAACGGCAATAAAGCTGCGGCGTGCCGCTCGACGTGGAGACGTACAGCAACCGTTTTCCGTCCGGCGACCAGCGCGGCGAGGAATCGTTGTGCTTGCCGCTGGTCAATGGCCGATGCTCCGTGCCGTCGCTGTTGATGATCCACAGGTTCGAGCGCCGGCGATCCTTCATAATGTCCATGAAATTGCGGACATAGACCAGGCGCTTGCCGTCTGACGAAATCCGCGGGTCCGAGGCGTGTTCGAGCTGAAACACGTCGAGCGGGTGAAAACAGTCGTCCTCGGGATCCTGAGCAGTGGCTCTGGATGAGGCAAGCAGCGAAAGGCACAGGATACCAAGAATCCCTAGGGCACACGTTCTCATGAACCTGCTCCTTTAGGCGGATAGCGTGACAGACAGGCGTCAATTTTTGTCCCCGACCCTGCCCAGATGACGCTCTCTCGGGTTTCGGCTCCGACCCCAGAGGCTCAGGTTATCGTCGCCAACGACCGAGGGCAACGAGTTTTCCACCTCGACCGTCGGCACTCCGCCTTCGGTTGATTTAAGTTAGCGGGCACAGGCGTGCACACCGGTGCGAGTCATTCTGCTGGACTTGACTTTGCCACGAGTCTCCCAGCCGCGTCCGCTGGGATACCTCAGAAACGTGCCTTGCATGCCGACAGAAGGATGGCCACGGCCGAGTGGCTTTGGGATAGCGGAGCTGCGGCACCAGATCATTCTCGATAACCAACGCGAAGTGGACCACCCTCTCCGCCCTGCCTGGGCGGGCCTATCGTGGCGCTGAGTTCGATGCACACATCCCCGAACACAATCGCGTCATGCTCTGTGCTCGTAATTCCTGCGTGCCGACCGCTGGGGCGCGAAGCTGATCAACGTTTACCTCAAGACGGCGTTGTTGCCGATGGCGGCGGCGCATCTATGTGGCCAGTTACTCTGGTCACCTTGCGCTGAGACCCATTCGCAACGCCTCTATCGGACTAAAATCTGACCTATGTTTGAGTGGCTGATCATGCACAGATGCAGCACAAGGGTGAGCCATGAATGTGGACGGGACCTTGCCTGGAAAACCTCGGTTGCCGCTCCGAACGGTCCAGGCGAGCGGGTCCACCAGACAGCGCCAACCTATCCCGGGGCCGCTCGCCCCTCTCCATGTGGGCGCCCTCTCATTCCCCGGCCAGCTCTCGCTCGCCGAGCTCGACCGGCTCAGCTTCCTCATGGACCGGCTGTTCAAGATCCCGGGCACGCGCTTGCGAGTCGGCCTGAACACGATCCTGCTTTTGCTGCCGGTGCTGGGCGACATCATTCCAAGCCTGGTTGGTATCGTGATCTTGATCGTCGGCTTGAAACATTACCGGGTACCGCGGATTGTGGCGGCGCGGATGGTGCTTAATACGTGCCTCGATGCCGCACTTGGCTGGATTCCCATCCTCGGCGATCTCTTCGATCTCTTCTACAAGGCGGACACACGCAATGTGCGCCTTCTGCAAGCTTATGCGGAGTCGGCGGATGGCAAGCCGCGCTCTACTTGGGTGCACTGGGTGTTCGTGATAGGCGTGCTGGTGTTATTTGTCCTGGTGTGTGTCTTCCTCGTTTTCGGCACGCTTGCCTTAGTCCGCTGGATGAACCAATCGGTTAACCATATGTTCGGAGTGCCCTAACGGCATAGCGTGCCGAAGTTCGGAGGTCACTTTTGAAGCAAGTCGATCATGACCGGCAGGCCGCTTGGGTGCGCCAAGCTCTGAACAATTGACACAGGATTGCTTAAAGAGCTTGCCGGCTAAATCCGGTTCATTCTGCCCGCAATGCACGGATCGGATCGACCCGTGCGGCACGGACCGCGGAGTAAACACCGCTTAGCAGGCTAACAAGCAGAGCAAACAGCACGGCGCCACCCAACAGATGCAACGGAAAGGCGAACGCCACGATTGGATGATCTATGCCTTGCCGTCGCGCCAGGGCATTGACCACAATCCCGATTATCCAGGAAACGACCCGACCCAGCACCAGTCCTCCGGCACCACCGAGCAGACCGACCAGAGCGGCTTCGCCGAGAAACAGTATCCGAATATCCCTCGCGGACGCGCCCAGCGCCTTGTAGACACCGATTTCCCGGTAGCGCTCGAGTACGGCCATGAGCATCGTGTTAATGATTCCCAACCCGGCAACCACCAAGGCAACCATGCCGA
>DASZFN010000797.1:0-8553 GCA_035939715.1 Gemmataceae bacterium
ATTGCCGCCGTAGGAAAGCACGGACTCGGTGTTCCACGTGCCGGTCTCGGAATAGCCCGCCGTGCCGTTGTCCACAATCACCGGTCCCAGCACCTGTACGGCTTGAGACGTTACCGCCACGTCATTGGTGTCGTTGCCGCCATCGGATTCGACAAAGCCGCCGCTCGTGAGCGTGGCCAGCAGGTAGTAGGAGCCACCGGAGCTAAACTGGAAGCTCGGGCTCGTGCCGCTGTGGTTGCCCGCGGCCAGATCGGCTGTGCTGCTCAACGTTTCGGAGCCCAGCAGCGTGGCCTTGCTCAGATCCTGATTGGGACTCGAGGAAGTGGAAGCGTAATAAGTGATGGTAAAGCTGCCTGGCGCGGCAGCGCCGCTGACGGTGTAGGTGCGGTTGATGGTGAAGTTGCTCTGCACGTTGATCGAGGCCGGGCCGGTGATGCCGTCGCCCGTGGCCGACCAGTTCAGATCGGTGCTGGAAACCGGCACAAAAGCCTCGCGCATGGCGTCGGCGACGATGTAGGTGCCGCCGCCGGTGTTGCTGAGCACCACCTTCAAGGTGCCGCTCGTGATCTTGAAGGTCCCCAGCGTCTGGAAGGGCACGCCGCCGAACATGGAACCGCTGGCAGCCATCCGTTGGTTCACGGTAACAGTCTGAAGCAGCGTGCCGCCATCATAGATCGCATAGGGAGCATCCGGCGCCTGATTGGGATAGGGATGCCAGCTCACCTGCGCTTGATAGAAGCCTGTCGGCAGTCCATTGACCTGCCAGGTGGCGGTATTCTGGCCGGTGCCGCTGCTGGTGGCATAGCGTTCGTTGCCGCCATAGGAAGGCACGCTCTCCGTGGTCCAGGCACCCGTTTCGGAATATCCCGCGGTGCCGTTGTCCACAATCTGCGGAGCCGGGGGAGCGTTGACTGTAATTCCTGCCTGGGTGCCGGCAATGGAGTTAGTGACGGTGTCCGTGGCCGTGATGCTTTGCGTGCCGGGCGTGCGCAAGATCGCGGTAAACGTTTTGGTGCCGTGATCGGCGGCGGCGAACGTGTAATCAGCGGGCACGTCGCCGGCGCCAAGCTGGCTGTCGCTGCTGGTGAAATGCACCGTGCCGGTGTAGCCGGTGGCGGTGTTACCGTAAGTATCCTGCGCCGTGACCGTGAAGGCGCCGGTCATGCCCGCGGTGGTGGGCGACGGGAAGCCGGACACGGCTAGATTATTGGCCGCCGCGGGGTTGACGGTGATGCCGGTCTGCGTCCCGTTGATGCTGGCTGTAGCGGTATCGGTAGCGGTCAGCGACTGGCTGCCGGCGGTCTTGAGGGTGGCGCTGAAGGTATGCGCGCCGGCATCGGCGGCGGTGAAAGCATAGTCTGCCGGCAGCACGGCCTGGGTGTCGCTGCTGGTGAAGTGCACCGTGCCGGTGTAGCCGGCGGCGGTGGTGCCGTTGGCGTTCTGAGCCGTGACGCTAAAGGTCTGCGCAACACCTGCGGTGGTAGTGCCAGGGAAGCCGTTGACCAGGAAGCCGGCGGGCTCGACGACAATGCTGGCTTGCGTCCCGGTGACGCTCGAAGTCACGGTATCGGTGGCTGTCAGCGACTGGGTGCCGGCGGTTTCCAGGGTGGCGCTGAACTTGTGCTGGCCGGCGTCTGCTGCCGTAAACGTATAGTCGGCCGGCAAAGCCGCCTGGGCATCGCTGCTCGTGAAGTGGACCGTACCGGTGTAGCCGGGCACCGGGTTGCCCTGGGCATCCAGGGCGCTGACGGTGAACGTGCCGGCGTTGCCCGAGACCGCGGGCGAGGCGAAGCCGGAGACGGCCAGGCTGCTCGCAAGATTGCGTACGATGATGGTGACCGTGGCCACGTTGCTGTCGAGATAGCTGTCGTTGGCCTTGTACTGGAACGTATCCGTGCCGAAGAAGTTCGCGTTCGGCGTGTAGGTGAAGGTGCCGTTGGGATTCAGTGTCAGTTGTCCGTGCGTTGGCGCGGTGACCAGGAGGGCGGTCAAGGGATTGCCGACAAAATCGACGGCGCTGGACATGATGCCGGCGGGGCCGGCGAGAGCGTTGAACTTGAATTCGCCGAAGAGGGCCTGCGCAGCGCCGTCTGAGTGCTGCTCGAAGCTGGCGTCGAAGTTAAGCGGGTTGCCGGCGGCATTGTAAAACGCTTGCTTTACGGTGAAGTTGCCTGCCACGCTCCCGGGGCCACGGCCGTTGCCGGAGATCTCGAGCCCGGGAACATTATTGGCCTGGAAGGGATAGCCAGCTACATTCCCGTAATATCCCGGCGTCAACCTAGCCTTGAACGCGGCGGCAAAATCCCCCTGCCAGGACAAGACGTTCGGGTTGTGATCGGAATAGAAGAAGGAAACCCCGTTATCAGAATTAGACGAGACAGTAAAGCTGCCCGTAGACGACGTGAACGTCCGGGTGTCTCCGGTACCTACATCGTCGCCCAGCTGGCTCAGCAGGAACAACGAGGTGGTGCCCTGGGCGGTCACGGTCAGCGGCGTATTCTCATTCGTGATGTAAGAGCTATCGCTGACTGCCGGCGGGTCATTGAGGGTGATGGTGAAAGTCTGTGCGGCGCTGGTGTCGATGCCGCCTTTGGCAGTGCCGCCGTTATCATGGAGGAGCACGGTGACCTTGGCGACACCATAGGCGTTGCTGGCCGGCGTATACGTGAGGGTGCCGCTGGCATCGATGGCCGGCTGCACGCTGAACAAGGCATTATGATCGTTGCTGACAACGAAGTTCACCGCCTGCGTGGATTCGTTAGGCGGTCCGGCGGCGATGTTGGTGGCCCAGCCGGCCACGCGCTGGGCGCCGCTGTTTTCGGTCACGACCTGGTCCGGACCTTTCGTAAACGTGGGCGCCTGGTTGACCGGATTGACCGTGATCGTCACCGTAGCCAGGTTGCTGTCTGCCCCATCGTTCGCCTTGTACGTGAACGCATCGGTGCCGGCAAAATTGGGGTTGGGGATGTAGGTAAAGGAGCCGTTGGCGTTTAAATTCAAAGTTCCGTTGCTCGGCCCATTCACGAGAATGGCGCTGAGCAATTGCCCTTCCTGATCGGCATCGTTGCTCAGGACGCCCGCCGGGCCCGGAGCATAGAAGTACATGATCTCACCGAAGAGCGCCGGTGTAGCGCCTTCGGAATGTTGCTCAAAGGTGGCGTCAAAATTGAGGACCTTGCCGGCGGCATCATAAACCGCCTGCCGGACCGTGAAGTTGCCGGTGATGGTGTCCGAGCCCCGCCCGTCGCCGGAGATATCCAGCCCGGGCTGATTGCTGGGCTGGAAGGGATACTCGGCGGCATTGCCGTAAAATCCCGGTGTCAGCGTCGCCTTTTGGGGCGCGGCAAAATCGACAGACCAGAATTCCGAGTTCACTCCCTGATAATTGAACGACACGCTGTTGTCGGAATTACGCTGCACGAGGAACGTGCCGGTGGCCGGCGTGAAGAAGTATGTGTGTCCTTGACCGATAAAATCCCCTGTCTGGCTATTCATGTACAGAGACGTCGCAGAGGGCGCCCCCACGATCAAAGTCTGGTTCTCATTGACCGAATAGCTGTCGTTACTCGCAACGGGAGATTGATTGGCAGGGTTCGTGGTGATGGTCACCGTGGCGATGTTGGAAGGCAGCGTCCCACCAAGAGCGCGATAGGTAAACGTATCCTGCCCGGAGAAACTGGGGCCCGGCGTGTAGGTGAAGGAGCCGTCGGCATTGAAGGTCAGGCCGCCGTTTGCCGGCTGGCTCACCAGTGATGCGGTCAACGCCGCGCGATTCGCGGTCCTATCATTGGCCAGCACTCCGGGCGCCGGGACCGAAAGCGATGTCGTAGTCAGGACATAAGAGTCGTTGGCGGCAACGACGACGGTGTCGTCCTCAATGGTGCCGACACCCTGGCCCCGAGTCACCTGGGCATTGATGGCGTTACGCAAATTGAGGTAGAAAAAGCGATCCGGCGCGCCGGCGTTGGTGGCAATCACCGGGACAGTAATCGTCGTCCGAAAGGTGTTGGCGGGGATGGTCACCGCGCCGGCAGTGGCCGCGTAGTCCCGGCCGGCCAGTGCCGTGCCATCCGCCGTGGCGTAGTTGACCGTAACGGGATAAGGGTTGGAGCTGCTCAGGGCGACGGTAAACTTGACAGAGCCGCCCGCCGATTCGACGGCCAGGCCATCGCTCACGCTCACAATTGGCTGGGAGTACGAGTTAACGCCGAAATCCACTCCGGTCACGATCGGCGCCTCGGTTCCGGTGACGACCACGTTGGTGAACTGGTGATAATCGTTGGTGCCGGTGAAGCCCCACTGAACCGAGCGTATGTTCGTAAAACCGTTGAAAGTGACGGTCTGGAACTGTAGCTGGTTGCTGAGTGTCACCGTCTGCTGCACGTTGGGGGCGTCGGTCCTGATACCCGTGAATGTTATCGTCGGCGTGAAAACACTGTTCCACCAGGATGCCAGGTCCATCGAAGTGAGATTGAAAGTTTGGCCGCTGTCCTGGGTCAGGCTGATGGTGGCGGGGGACGACTCCGAACTGGCGGCTGTCTTGCCGGCATAATGACCGGCATCCGCCGTGCCCCAGATGTCAAACTTGGTGGGCAGGTTCACGGATGTGTCGAGTGTGAAGCCGGCTTGATGATAGGCCGGAATGGTCTGGTCCGAGGGGCTGGTCAGACTGTCGAAGTTGATCGTCACCGGCACTCCGGGAATCGTAACGGTGCGCGCGGGCGGTGAGCCCGGCGAGGTCTGTTGCCAGCTATTGGGCAGCATTTCGGCCACGACATATGTACCACCCAGGTCGAGGCCCGTGAATGCGTAGCTGCCGTCCGCTGCGGACAAGGTCGAGGGGTCGCCGGGATCAAGTCTGCCGTCCTGTTTCAGATCAAGGTAAACCGTGACGCCCGGCCGAGCGGCTTCCCCGGGATCGCGCACGCCGTTGCCATTGGCGTCGTTCCAGATGGTGCCGTGGATTTCACCGCTCGATGGTGTCAGCCGCATTTCGAGCTGTTCTACCACGAGCCGCCGCTGACGACGGCGGGCCGGATGTTTGCGGAGCCGCCTGAGGAGATTCGACGACCAGAACATCAAAGCTCCCTTCGTTTGCAAATTGTCACCAGGCACCCAGACAAATGCGCAGAACGATTGCCCACGGTGCGCAAATGCATGCCCGCTTACACAAACCCTCTGGTCTATTCCGTGTGCGAACGCGGAGCCCTACGAAGGCGATCCGCCAATCTCACAACCAAGGTCTGGGAATCATCTCTGGCGTGGCCGTCGCGAGCCGAACCGTACCGCCGACATGAGCGGAGGGTGATAGGCAATGTTAAACGAGGGCAGAAAGCGGCGTCAAGTGGCTTTGTCCAAAAAAAGAATGCCTGCTGCGAGACCTCAATACTCCCCGACCAGGAGCGCGTGCATTGCCAGCGGCGGCAACTCAACGGTCGTGACGCCGCCCTCTTTGCGTGCGCGCATGGGGCGTCTGCCTGGTTCGACATGGAATAACATAGGCGCCTGTTCGTTAAACCGGACTTCAATGCCGTGGATTGGAACCACCTCTTCGCGAAGAGGAACCTCAGTAGCCGGCAAGCCGTGATTCGCCGTGGTGTTCAGGCCGTTGAAGAGGTGAATGACGCTGCGGCGACCTGCTTCATCCGCCTGTGTAAAATAGGTTGCCTGCACGCACATCGGCGCCGTGACGGCAATGGGAGCCGGTTTGCCCGCCGACCACTCCAAGCCGCGCGCCAGCAAGCGGCGCTGATAGGGATAGGCATAACTCCACAACGCGGCGTCAATGGCCGCCGCAAAATAGGCCACGCGGCCTTTGCCGAACGTGCGCAACACCGCGGCAGGCAACAGCGTCGCATCCGGTCCTTCTGGCTTCATCCAGGTGACGACCTCTTGCCCATTTTTCGGGCGGCTTACGCGAACGAGCGGGCCGCGGAAAGTGACGCTTCGTCGCGGCACCAGTTGCTGCAGCCGCGGGTCACGCAGCAAGGGATGCTCGCTCCAGGTCAGGGTGGCAACACCCGAACGCTGCTTCCAGTAGTTCTCGTCAATGGCCACGGCAAAGTTCGCATCCAGGTCCTGCCGTTTCTCGGGCGCTCGAGGCCGCCCCTGATAGGAAACGCCAAACACATCGGCCAGGGCGAAATCACGCCGCGGCCGGCCCAGTTCATCACAAAGCGACGATTCTCCCGTCGCAACCAGCCCGCCGCCGGCCTGGACGTAGCTCCGCACGGCGTCCACCTGTATGTCTGAGAGCGCTGCGGCATTCGGCAACAGTAATACGGCATGCCGAGCCAGAGTTTCCGCATTGACATCCCAATCATTGATCAGCGTCACGGGTAAATGCTCTTCCATGCCTGCACGGAAGGCTCCGAACACATGCGGCAGAAAGCGGTCGGCAATATCCTTGTAAGCGTAAAACTGCCGGGTTTGCTCGCTGACCAGCAAGGCGGCCCACGGCACGGTAGCCGTGCGCGTCAGCCAGCGCTCGCGTTTGCTCACTTCTCGAAACAGGGCAAAGGTCGATTCTTCGTGACCCGGCCAGCCGAATGACTCCGCGGCGATGCTGCCGTTCGTAATCGCCAGCAAATTGCGCGTCAGCCGCTCATGCGCGGGGAAGCTATCGGTGCCGTAGGGATTGCCGCGCGACATGAGGTAGGCTTCCGAAGCATTCGGCCGATCACCCGTCGTCGCGCGCAGGTAGGCAGCGCCAAATGCGGGCGCGACGCTGCCGCCGAAGTTGGTTTCATCCAGCCACCACTCCTGCATGGGCAAATCGAAAAGCAGGTTGAGCCGCGTCGGCATGGCGCGCGGCGAGGTCAGGTAATGACCATACCGGCCGGCGTTCACGGTCCACGACATGAGCACGGCATCGGGGTTGATCTTCTTGAGCCGCTCCTGCATGCGGCGGTAGTGCTGTTCCAAGCGTTCGCCGCGCCACACAAGATACTCACGATAGGCAAGAGCATCCAGGTTGGCGCGGGCGGGCAGTTCGCGATGCTTGTCCTGCTGATACGCCTGCTTGCACGCCGGACAAAAACACAAGGACGGATGATAGTTGCCGTCAAAAGAATAACCGTCCACGCCGTAGTCGTGCACCAGTTCCGCGCACACTTCGATCAGGTAATCGCCCCACGGTCCAAGGTTGCAGCCCAGCCGGGTGCCGAGCCTGTCCTTGTCCGGCGCCACTTTCAAGATCGTGTCGGAGTTATTCGCATGAACCCGCCACTCGGGATGTTTCTTCACCAGTTCCACCGCGGGGAATGGTGGCAGGCCGAGGACCAGCTTCATGTGCTGGCGGTGACAATCTTCGACAAACTTGCGCAGTAAGCGGTCCTCTTGGGCGGGCAAACCGCCACCGTCTTTCCGTAGCGGATAATAAGGCCAGACGGCATTGCCGTGCACGACTTGCACCCCGGCGCGGGCCGCCTTGTCCACCTCTCCTGGGGTGAGGAACGCCATGCGCGTGACGCGGTAGACCCAGTCCGGAATCTTTACCGGCTCAAAGATGAGGTTCGCTTCCTTGCCGTCAGCAAGTGCTGTCGCCGGCAACGCGGTTAGTGCCAGGCCGGTTGTGAGGAAGTCGCGGCGGCCAGGGTCATATTTGGCGGGTAGCTGATCCATGCCGGATACTATAGGAACTGAATTCTGTACCGGAAGAGAGCCAGATCCCTTAGAGACGACCCAAGAGGAAATTTCGTATCCGCTGCTTTTCGCCATCCGTCAAGCTGCCCCGGAACCAGATGCGCAGGCGCCGGTTAGTCCACGCGCCATAGATGCTCACGGGTTCCATGAGCGACAGGTCTTGCAAAAGGAACTGAGTAATCCCCGGCTGCATGGCGACCGGCACTCGGCCGCGGAACGTGACCGAGCCGCGCCGCAAACGAATGGCAAACTCAGAGCGCTTGCGGAAAACAAAGAAGTAAATTACGTAAGCCGCAAATGCCGCGACGGCCAAACGCGCGAGAAGTTGTGCAGATAAATCCCAGCTGTCCATCGCCTGCTCCCACAGCGGAAACCTTTTTTCAAGCGTAGCATGCCGGGGTTGCCTGTGCGAGCGAAACAATGGTGTACTGGTGTTGCTGCGTCCGATAATGATGCTGCGCAGAAACGGCAATGCTACTTGTTGGCGAAAACCTCCAGCACCCGTCCGCCTTCGCCATAGCCTTCGCTGCCGGGGCCGACCGTTTCCGTTTGCCGGCAGTACTCGACGATGTAGAGCTTGCCGCCGCTCACGCACACGTCCAGCGGCCGGCCAAGCCGGTCCAGGAAGCGTTCCGTGCGCGCCACCAGCTTGCCGTCTTTCTCCTCGAGGCGAACGTTGAGCACATCGAAGCCGATGCGATTGTAGTTCACCAGGTTGCCGAAGCGCGTCAGGAAGAAGGTGTTGTCATACTTCCTGGGAAGCTGGCCGCTGCGGTAAAAGACCATGCCGCCGGGCGCTGAGTGCGCCGTCAAACTGTACATGGGATGATCGCCCAGGAGGCCGCCCGGCCCGAGGTTTTGAATCGGCGGCTCAAATTGCATGCCGTCCACGGGCTTGAGTGCATCCTC
>DASZFN010000798.1:0-1580 GCA_035939715.1 Gemmataceae bacterium
AAGGTCTGTTCCTGACCCCTTTGCAGACATTGGGAGGGCTACGTCCGCCTCGGTTCCGCGGAATACAAGCAACTGCGCGTCAAGCTAAGGGACCTGAACTAGGGGGCCGAAGCGGGCTTGCATCGCTTGATTGCCCCGTTCACGCAACGCGGCATTGCGGACCAGCGGTGGTGCGGTGAGCATTTTCCCCACTTCCATGCTCTGGCGCTGGACCCACTCAACGCGGCTTTTGCGCCGCCTGGCGTAGCTGGCCAGTGCGTCGTTTACGGTTGCGGCTGCACGCAATTCGTCGGCCAGCACGCATGCATCCTCCATTGCCATGCAGCCGCCCTGTCCCATCATGGGAGAGCTGGCATGAGCGGCATCCCCGACTAGCACGACGCGGCCGGTATGCCATTTTTCGAGCTCCATCCACTCCATGGCCGAGCAAATGATTTGGTCGTCACGCTCGAGGGAGGCCAGATACTCCTGCACGCGCCCACAAAATGTCGCAAAACGCTTGCGCAGTCGCTTAAGGCGTCCTTCCACCGGATCGTGGAAGCGCGGCTGGATCACATATGCAAACCCGTAGGTGCGCCCCGCGCCCATGGGCACGAGCCCGAACGTGCAGCCATCGCCCAGGTGCATTTGAAGTCCGGTCAGGCCGGACGGACGGATCGGGGCAATGCTGCGCCAGTTCATGGCCCCCAGATCGCTCGGCGCGGCAGCGGTCAGGGTCAAGGCCCGGACTGTCGACTTAATTCCGTCCGCCCCGACCACGAGATCATAGTCTCCGGTCGAGCCGTCCGAGAATCCGACTGAGACGTGGTGGTCGTCCTGAACCAGGGACGTTACCGACGTGCCGAGCCGGCATCGCAAATTGGCGACGCCTGGCAGCAGCGCGCGTTGCAGCTTGGGCCGCTCTATGCCGACGCAGCAACCGACGTCGCCCCACAGCGCCTCGAGATCGGTTTCTGACAGCAGGTCGCCCTGCTCGTCACAAAATTGCCATCGGCAAACGATCGTACCGGCATTTTCGACGCTCGCAGCAAGACCCAACGCAAGCAGCATGCGCATGCCGTTGGCGTGAACCAGGAACCCGGCTCCCAAAGCATGCCAAGTTTGCTGGCGCTCGACGAGTTCGGTCCTAAAGCCATGCCGATGAAGCGCGGTGGCCGCGGTGAGACCAGCTACACCTCCGCCGACGACCAGGATCTTTTCGATCTTTGCCATATGCCGTCCAATCGCGTCGCACTGGATCGACACTGCGCGGTTCGGAAGAGACTAGCCGGATCGGCAACCGCCGATCTTGGACTCGGCGGAACAATGACTTGGACCGGAGTGAACTCATGCAGTAATGTCCATGAAGGTGACCATCCTGATGCCAGCGATGCGCGGGGTGTTGCACGTGCCAGACCCATGCGCCACCTTCAGGTTTTCGACCGCCGGCCTGCCGGAGCCAGCGCGTGCCCAAGCTGTGCGAGACCAGCGCGAGCGCGCCATGCTTCCGGCCGGGCTCGAGCCGCTCGTGCCGTTGGCTGATCGCCCGCTGCAAGTTGATGTGATCAAGCGCACCTTGCCCGGGCTCGCCGTCGTGTCTG
>DASZFN010000799.1:0-5227 GCA_035939715.1 Gemmataceae bacterium
AACGGAACAAGCCAAGGCAAGAACGGTGCCAAGGGAGTCGAGATGGTCTGGAGGCTTGCTGCTGCCCGGCCCCGCGGTTGAGGACTCGTTCCCCGCCTAGCTTGGGAACGGCGCACGCCGTGCCTGGCTGTGTGGCCGGGCGGGACAGGGTCGGGAAACGGGCAGATCCGGGGACCGTGTGCCGGCCCGGGTGGCATGAAAATTGTCCGGTGGGTCAGAAATGTGCCAGCGTCGAACCCTAGGACGTTCACCGCGAAGTCGGTCGAGAGAGCGAGATCCTTCTGCTACCAGACAGCAATATGATCCGGTCAGCCTCGGAGAGGCGGCAGGCGAGGATGCGGGCTCGCCGGTTTAAGCCCTGGAAGGGCGGCAGTGCCGGGATTGTGCGTCGTTACTGTCGCCCTTGCAGGGCTCCTTGGCTTGCTTACCGCCCATGTCCAGGGGCTCACGCCGCCTGGCTATCAACTGCCGCCCCTGCCGGGGCTAAGAAGGTTCAGCAAGGTAGCATTTGTTGATGCCAGTAAATCGCGGTATAATTGCCGGCAGAAACCATGACTGAACAACAGCGATTTCAGCCGAAAGGCGATTGGGCTTTCCGAGGCTTCCTGTTGGGAGCATTAGCCGGGCTTCTCGTTGGGTTTGCACTGGTAGGCTGGCTGAGCTATTCAGGCATATGGATAAAGTACGCATCTCCGTATATTGGCTTCTGCGCCTTGATCGGCGCAATGATCGGTTTGTTCGCCGGAGTGCTCCATCGGCTTATTAAACCTAGATGAGCTAGATTTCGTCTTGTGAACAAATCAGCCAGGCAGTAACTCTTTTACCGCCTCGCGTTCTTCCAGAAGTTCCTGCAGAGTCTTCTGGAATTTCTCCTGTCCAAATGCATCCAGTTTCACGCCCTGCACCACGCTCAGATTGCCTTTGCCGTCGCTGCGGCAGGGGTAGCTGAACACCAATCCCGCCGGCACGCCGTACTCACCTTTGGAGACAACCGCCGCGCTCACCCAATCGTTCGCAGGCGTCGCCTGTAGCAAGCTTTTCACATGATCCAACGCACCATTCGCGGCGGACAGCGCCGAGCTGGAGCCGCGCGCTTTGATGACGGCGGCGCCGCGGTTCTGGCACTGCGGAACGAAGGTGTTTTCCAGCCAGTTGCGGTCCTTGATCACCTCGGTGGCTGGCTTGCCCTTGATCTTCGCATTGGTGAAGTCCGGGTATTGCGTGTTGCTGTGGTTGCCCCAGATGGTGACCTGCGTGACGTCCTCGTTGGCGACACCGGCTTTCTTTGCGAGAGCGTTGCGGGCGCGGTTGTGATCGAGGCGCGTCATGGCCGTCCAGCGTTCCTGCGGAATGTCTCGGCCATTGTGGTACGCCACGAGACAATTGGTATTGCAGGGGTTGCCGACCACGAGGATGCGCACGTCCTTGGCGGCGGTGGCGGCCAGCGCCTTTCCCTGGCCGACGAAAATCTTGCCGTTGATGCCGAGCAGGTCTTTTCGCTCCATGCCCTGCTTCCGCGGAAACGAGCCGACCAGCAGCGCCCAGTTGCAATCCTTGAACGCCTTGTTGGGGTCATCGGTGACCACGATGTCTTGCAAGGTCGCGAAGCTGCAATCATCCAGCTCCATGGCGACACCTTCCAACGCCGGCATGGCGGGCGTTATCTCCAGGAGTTGCAGGACGATTTTTTTGTTCGCTCCGAAAACTTCTCCCGAGGCCAGGCGGCCGAGCATGGCGTATGCCACTTGCCCTGCCGCGCCCGTGACTGCCACGCGAATTACATCTGCCATCGCTGCTCTCTCCCGGTGAAATCGACTCTCGACCCAGGGCGACCAATGCCATACGCTATAAATTACTGAGCGAAAGTTAGACCGGCTATTGGAAGGAGTTTGCACGATGGCAGTTCGTGTTGGGATTAATGGTTTCGGCCGCATCGGCCGTTTGGTTTTCCGGGCCCTGGTCGAGCAGGGTTTGCTGGGCAAGAGTCTCGACGTGGTGGCACTCAATGATATTGTCCCCGCCGATAACCTGGCGTATTTGCTGAAATACGACTCGACGCAGGGCCGGTTTGGCGGCAGCATCGTCAGCGAGAAGTCGGCGCCGTCCGTGGCCGATGACGACACGCTCATCGTCAATGGTCACAAGATCAAATGCCTGTCGGTGAAGGAAGGCCCGGCTGCGCTTCCCTGGAAGCAACTGGGCGTGGAGTATGTTATTGAATCGACCGGGCTCTTCACTGAGGCGGAGAAGGCGCAGGGCCACCTGAACGCCGGCGCCCGCAAGGTGATCATCTCCGCGCCGGCCAAGGGAGAGGACATCACGGTCGTGATGGGCGTCAACCACGAAAAGTATGACCCGTCGAAGCACCACATCATCTCCAACGCAAGCTGCACCACGAACTGCCTCGCCCCGGTCGTCCACGTCCTGTTGAAAGAAGGCTTCGGCATCGACGAGGGCCTCATGACCACGGTCCACAGCTACACGGCAACACAAAAGACCGTCGACGGTCCGTCGCGGAAGGACTGGAAAGGGGGCAGGGCCGCTGCGATCAACATCATTCCTTCCACGACTGGGGCAGCCAAGGCGGTCGGCCTGGCCATTCCCGAGGTGAAAGGCAAGCTTACCGGCATGTCCCTGCGCATTCCAACCGCGACCGTTTCGGTCGTGGATCTGACAGTCCGCACGGTGAAGGAGACCAGTTACAAGGAGATCTGTGCCGCGATGAAGCGCGCCAGCGAAACGTACCTGAAGGGGTACCTGGGCTACACGACCGACGAGGTCGTCTCCAGCGATTTCATCCACGACGGCCACTCCAGCATCTTCGACGCGGGCTCCGGCATCGAACTCAATAACCGGTTCTTCAAGCTGATTAGCTGGTACGACAACGAGTGGGGTTACTCCAACCGCTGCGTGGATTTGCTCCGATACATGATTAGCCGAAGCAGCTAAGGAAGGGCGGCATGGCCAAGAAGACACTGGAGGATCTTCCCGTTCTGCACGGCAAGCGCGTGCTCGTGCGCGTCGATTTCAATGTACCGCTGGACGCCGCCGGTAATATCACCAACGACCGCCGTATCCGCGCCGCGCTGCCGACCTTGAAGCAGATCCTGGACGCGGGCGGCAGCGTCATTGTCATGACGCACCTGGGCCGGCCCAAGGGAGATCCCAAGAAAGATGCGCCGTTCAAGCTTGACCGCGTGGCCGAGCGTCTTTCCGAGCTGCTCGGGCGACCCACGCAAAAGATGGACGAGGTGGTCGGCCCCAGGGTAGAGGCAGCCGCCAAGGCGCCCGGAAAGGTTTTGCTACTCGAAAACCTTCGCTTCCAGCCGGGCGAGCAAGCCGGCGATACGACATTCGCGGCCCAGCTTGCTTGTCTGGCCGATGTCTACGTGAACGACGCCTTCGGCACCTGCCATCGCGCCGACGCCTCGATGGTTGCCGTGCCCGCCGCCATGCAAGGAAAGCCGCGCGTGGTCGGCAAGCTGGTGGCAAAAGAGTTGCAGGTCCTCGATCAGTTGCTGTCGTCGCCCGGACGGCCGTTCGTTGCCATTCTGGGTGGCGCCAAGGTTTCGGACAAGATCGGTTTCATCAAGAGCCTGCTCAAGCGCGTGGACCGCATCCTGGTCGGCGGCGCCATGACGTACACGTTCATGAAGGCTCAGGGCAAAGGCATCGGCAACTCCAGGGCGGAGGCGGACAAGCTGGCCGTTGCGGCCGAGCTATTAAAGCTTGGTCAGGACAAGATCCTGTTGCCGGTGGATCATCGGGTCGTTGAACGGCTTGACACGGCGGATACCCGCGTGGTGGAAGGCGCCATCCCCGACGGCTGGATCGGTGTGGATATTGGTCCGCAGACAATCGAGCGCTATCGCAAGGAGATCGGCACGGCCAAGACCGTGGTCTGGAATGGTCCCCTCGGCAAGTACGAGGACAAGCCGTTCAGCCAGGGCACGCGGAACATCGCGGAAGCCCTGGCGGCAGCGCAGGCCGTAACCGTGGTCGGCGGCGGTGAAACCGCCGAGGCGGTCGAGGCCTTCAACCTGGCGGAAAAAATGACTCACGTCTCCACGGGCGGCGGCGCCTTCCTGGAATATATGGAAGGCACGCCGTTGCCGGCTTTGGCACAAATCGACGAGCGCAAGAGCCCTTGACGCCTAAGGTTCCGACGGGTGTGATAGGGGCTTATGGCCAAGAATAGACCCGACGACGCCACTGAGCCGGCAGGTCGACGGAAGCGAGGCGTTCCGGAAGGCTTGTGGATACGCTGCCCGCAGTGCAAGGCGACCATCTTCCGCAAGGAGGCCGAGAGCCGTTTCAACGTCTGTCCGGAGTGCAATTATCACTTTTATCTGCCGGCGCGCGAACGCATCAACCAGCTGCTCGACCAGGACAGCTTTGAGGAGTGGTTCACCGACCTGCGGCCGCGGGACCCGTTGGGCTTCAAGGACCGCGTTCCCTATGCCGAGCGGCTCAAGGCGGAACAGGCGAAGACCGGGATGCTCGACGCGGCCGTGGTCGGCCGTGGCTATATCCGCGGCCGGCCGGTGGTGTTCGGCGTGACCGACTTTGCCTTCATGGCCGGCAGCATGGGCTCCGTGGTCGGCGAAAAGCTGACGCGTGCCGTGGAAGCGGCCACACAGCTGCAGCTGCCGTTAATCCTGGTCAGCGGCTCCGGCGGCGGGGCGCGCATGCAGGAGGGCATCCTTTCGCTCATGCAAATGGCCAAGGTGTCTGCGGCCCTGGCACGCTATGATAAGGCAAACGGTTTGTATATCTCCATTCTGACCAACCCGACCATGGGCGGCGTGGCTGCCAGTTTCGCCTCGCAGGGAGACCTGACTCTGGCTGAGCCCGGGGCGCTGATCGGCTTTGCCGGCCGGCGCACCATCTGGAATACGGTGCGCCTGGAATTGCCGGAAGGCTTTCAAACCAGCGAGTTCCTGTTGCGGCACGGCCTCGTCGACCGCATCGTGCACCGCAAGGACCTGCGGACGGAAGTGGCGCGCATTATCGACTATTGCGAGCGTTAATAAGAGGGGCCTGGCCCGTGGCACTGTTCGACTTCTTCTCAAAAAAGCCCAAAAGCAACCTGCCCATTGTGGACATCAAGAAGCGCTTCGAGTTGCTGGGCCGCATGGGTCAGGGGAGCATGTCCAAGGTGTGGCGTGCCCGCGATAAACAAATCGGCCGCACCGTGTGCCTGAAGGTCCTGGACAAGGAGAAGACC
>DASZFN010000800.1:0-2346 GCA_035939715.1 Gemmataceae bacterium
GACGTTGGCGTTGGCGGGATCGATCGTCAAGGTCGAGTAATACCAGGCGCGTTGCCGCAAGCTCGGGTCGGCACTGGCCAGCGCCCATGAGTCGCCGCCGTCGTCGGAGCGGTACAGGCCTCCCCTGTCGGCTTCGATGAGGGCATAGACGCGACGGCTGTCGGAGGGAGCGACCGCGATGCCGATCTTGCCCCACGGCCCCTTCGGCAAGCCGCGGCCGGGCGCGGGCTCGGCCGGCTCCTCAGCAGCGCCGGGGCCGAGTAGCTTCCAGGAATCGCCGCCGTCGCGCGAGACGTAAAGCCCGCTGCCTGGTCCGCCGCTCGTCAGAGCCCAGGGCTGGCGGAGCGCCTGCCACAGGCCGGCAAACAGGACTTGCGGATTGGACGGATCGAAGCAGACGTCCGAGGCGCCCGTGTGCGTGTCTTTGAAGAGCACCTGCTGCCAGTGCTGGCCGCCGTCGCTGGTGCGATAGACGCCGCGCTCCTTGTTGGGACCGAAGGCATGTCCGAGCACCGCGGCAAAGGCGATGTCGGGATTGGCGGGGTGGACGATCATGGTGCCGATCTGTCCTTCCTGTTTCCACACGTGCAGCCAGTGTTTGCCGCCGTCGCTGGACTTGTAGATGCCGTTGCCCACAACGACATCGCCGCGGATATTGGCCTCGCCCGCGCCTGCGTAGACGATGTTCGGGTTCGACGGCGCGACGGCGATGGAACCGATCGAGGAGACATTGAGCTCATCCGTAACCGGCTTCCAGGCGGTGCCGCCGTCCGAAGACTTCCAAATTCCGCCCGCCGCCGTGGCCGCATAGTAGGTGCGCGGATCGCCGGGCACTCCGGTAACGCGACAGATGCGGCCACCGGCAGCCGGGCCGATGGCGCGGTATTTCAAATGCTTGAATGCAGCGGGCGTGACAGCGCGCGCCTCGTCCGCCGCCGCGCGGCCGGCATAGGAGATGGAGATGAGACAGACAGTGAGAATCGGGTACGCCAGGAACTGCCGGTTCGTCGCGATAAATGGAAGCATGGCAAGCGCGGAAGTTAAGATGCGTGGGTCAAAAAAAGCCGCCACGGCAGTACTACGGCGCGACAGGGGCACAGGCAAGGAACAAGCTTGACGCGCTTCTTCCGCCAGCGTGAGCGACCACGCACTGTCTGGGTTGCATGGAGATTGCCGCCGATCATGACACTCAACTGAGAGTAGATCGGTATCACTTGTGCCGGTCGTGATGTTCCTTTCCAACTAACGCGCACCGCTCGGGAGGATCTCGCCATGCTCCGCATTCCACGAATGAATCTGGCCGCGCTGACGACTGCCACGCTGGTCCTGTCAACGGTGGGAGCAAGCCGGTCCGCGGAAGCTCCGGCTGTCCGCGGACTGCAGACGCAGCAGGTCGGGTGCGTCACCTATTTCCGCGCCTGGTTCGCTCAGCCGGGCAACATGGAAATCTGCCGGGTGGAAGGCGGCCCGTCTACGGCGCTGCAAATGGCGAAGCTGGGGCGGCAGCCGCGACTGGTGCCGCAGGACAGCCAGACCTCCGGCGTTTACCAGCGGCTGGCGATTCCGCACGCGTTGCCGGCCGTTGGCTTTGACCCGCCGCCGCGCGACCCAGTGCCGGCGGCGGCGCTCGACTTTGTCGGGAAAGCGCATGGCAGCGGCCTGGCAAAGTTCGTGTTGCTCTATCCTACCGGGCAGGCAGACTCGGGCGGCACAAAAGCCTCGGGCGCGGAGTTGGCCGCGGCCACACTCTTGAAACACTCCCCTTACTGGGTGGAAGTCCCCGTGGAACTGGATTTCGCCGGCGCCGAGAAGGTTGCCTTGCCGGGCAGCCGGGACAGGCGTCAAGCGACGCAGCCGCCCACGCGCGACGATCTGGAGGGGCTCTGGGCGGAAGCGCAGGCGGCGCGCTTCGCGGTGCTGGAAGCGTTGACGCCGGAGTTTGGATTCTACGGTTTCGCCTGTGCCGCCACGGGCCGTAAGTACGGCGTCGCGGCGCCTTACCTGGGCGCGGAGAAACGGGATCCTGAGCTGCTGCACCGCCGCCTCTACGAGACCACCACGGGCGCCGCCGCCCTCACCGAATCGTTGCAACTCCAGCGCATGCTCCACCCCACGCCGGGCGATCGCGGCCGGCGAACCGTTGATATCTGGAGCGTGCCGGGCATCGACATCGCGGAGCATCCCTGGGCAAAAATGATGGGAGGCAAGAAGCCGTCCTTGGAAGCGCTGGCACATCTCGTGCCGCGCGACAACTTCTATGTTCATTTCAAGAACATCCGCAAGTTTATCGAATTCGGCGAACTGCTCGATCAGTGGGGCACGAATGTCAGCCGCGCCTACGAGCTG
>DASZFN010000801.1:0-1912 GCA_035939715.1 Gemmataceae bacterium
AGCCGACAGTCTCCTTGCCTCCAACGATCCTCACAACCCCCACGCCAAGACAATGTTGTAGACCGCGAACATTCCCGCGTCATAGACGCTTATGATGCCGCCTTTCGTGTTTGGCAGCATTGGCAGTAGTCGCCCGTGAAGAATTCGGAAGCGATTGATCCGTCGCGGTGATTTGACTTGAGCAAGTATTCGATTTTGCAAGAAAGCCGTAGGTGGGCAGTGGTTTTCTTGCGTTTTAGGATTCCGGATTTGGCGGCTTCGTGATTCCTTTGACGGCGAGATTCGCTGTTGGGGAGAGACCTATGAGCCAGCCGCGCGACGATCGTCAGGACGATCTGTTTCGTCCATCTCTGGAGAAGATCATCAACCTTCGCCATCCGCTGGTGCGTCTGGCGGCCGAGATCGATTGGGACTTCTTGGCGGCGCGTTTCAGTTCGGTCTGTCGCCTCGGACCGGGGCAGCCACCGTTGCCGACACGATTGGTAGCCGGACTGTTCATCCTCAAGCACATGCACAATCTCTCTGACGAGGCGCTGTGCGATAGGTGGGTCGAGAACCCGTATTTTCAGTATTTCTGCGGCGAGGTGGTGTTCCGGCACGAGCTGCCGTTCGATCGCTCGTCGCTGACCCGCTGGCGCCAGCGGCTGGGTGAGGAGCAGATCGCCGCGCTGTTGCAAGAGAGCCTTTCAGTGGCGCATCAAACCGGGGCGATCGAGACCAAAGATCTCGAGCGGGTCGTTGTGGACACCACCGTCCAAGAGAAGGCGATCGCGCATCCGAGCGATGCGCGGCTCATGCACCGGGCGATCGAGGGGCTGGTCGATTTGGCCAAACGCGAGGGCGTCGAACTGCGCCAGAGCTATCTGCGCGTGGCCAAGCGCGCCGCCATCATGGTGGGGCGCTACACCCATGCCCACCAGTTCAAGCGCGCCCGGCGAGAACTCAAATTCCTCCGCACCCGGCTTGGCCGCATCATCCGTGACATCAGACGCAAAATCGAGGGCGACCCTGCGCTTGAGGATCGCTTTGGTCCGCTGCTCGATCTCGCCCACCGGGTTCGCCATCAAGAGCAGCGTCAGCGCGGTCCCAAGGTCTACTCGTTGCACGCCCCCGAGGTGGAGTGCATCGGCAAAGGCAAGGCCCGGGCACCTTACGAGTTTGGCTGCAAAGTCTCGATTGCCACGCCTGCCACCGCGCCCAAAGGCGGGCAGTTCGTGCTGCATGCCAAGGCCCTGCACGGCAATCCTTATGACGGCCACACGCTCGGTCCCGTCATCGCCGATCTCGAAAAGCTCACAGGTGTCGCAGCGCGCCGCATCCACGGCGACAAGGGCTATCGCGGCCACAACTATCCCGACCGGTTTAAGGTCTGGATCAGCGGCCAGGTGCGCCGTGTCACCAAAGCCATCCGCCGCGAGATGCGGCGTCGCGCCGCCGTCGAGCCAGTGATCGGCCATCTCAAGGACGACCACCGAATGCGCCGCAACCATCTCAAGGGCCGCGACGGCGACCGCATCAACGCCGTGCTCGCGGCCGCCGGCTACAACTTCAGCCTCCTCCGCCACTGGTTCAAGGAACTTTTACGCGTCCTGCTATGGATACTCTGTCGCCGCCTATCGCAACCACACCTTGCGTAAACAGTGCTCAGAAACGTTCTTCACGAACGACGATACAGGTTTTTAGCGGCTGGCCCGCGGTGACTACGGTAGCGAACGTCAAATCTGCTCCGCTAATGCTACGAGAATCCGCGCCCAGGGGTGGACAGTTCGTGCTGCACGCCAAGGCGCTGCACGGCAATCCCTATGACGGCCACACACTCGGTCCGGTCATCGCCGATCTCGAAAAGCTCACAGGTGTCGCAGCGCGCCGCATCCACGGCGACAAGGGCTATCGCGGCCACAACTATCCCGAC
>DASZFN010000802.1:0-17073 GCA_035939715.1 Gemmataceae bacterium
CGAAGCCGGGCCAAACAGGCTGCCTGCCGCCTGGCGGCGGGCGAAACCTTGGAGCCCCCCGGAATTTACTCGCTCGAACGCGGCCGCCGCGACGCCCAGATTCACCGCCTACCTGATGTCGAGGAGCGACTGCTCCGCGAGAATTAGGGGTCATTGGTCATTGGTCATTCGTCATTCGCGAATGACGAATGACCAATGACTAATGACCCGAGTGACACCTGCCCCCCCTCCTGACCGTTCGTCCCCAGAGGAGTTTTGTGAAACAAATCGCGATCTTCTGGCCGGGCGATTACCGGGACCAGCCCAATGAATGGGCGCGCCCGCAGATCACCGAGGCCACGGGACAACTGCAAAACGCCCTCAAAAAGCTGGGCCGCCAGCCGTATCTGATCGAGGGCTTCCTGAGACGGCCGGATGAAGCCATCGGGAAACTGGGGCCTGTGGACGATCCCGCTATCGGCGTCTTCGTGCACTGGGCCTATGGGCCGCATACATGCGACGGGGTGGTGGGCAAAGACAACCCGCTCCTTTTGGCCAGCAACTTCTCGGGCAAGTGGCCTGGCCTGGTGGCTCTGCTTAATACGGGCGCCTGTCTGGAAAGCCTCAGCCGTCCGTTTTCGCGCATCTGGACCGATGCTCGTGATTGGACCAAGGATAAGACCTTCATGGGACGGCTGGATGAGTGGTGCTCCAGCGGTCGCATTGCCTATTCGGAAGATGAGCTGCATGACTCTACGTCCGTCTCTCCCCAGGCCCAGGCTCTGGCGGACCAGGTGTTCACCGAGATCCGTCACAAGCGCGTGCTGGCCCTGATGCTCGGCGACACCTCGATGGGCATGATCAACGGCTACTTCGGCCCGCGCCTGCTGGCGGGGCACGGCTTTGCCGAGCACAAGGTCGATCAAGCCTGGCTTCCCGTCCGCATGGGCCACGTGAAGCCGGAACGGGTGGAGCAAGCTCTGCAGTTCGTCAAGGACAAGGGGGTCACGTTCCACTGGCATGAGAAAGGAAAGGGCGACTTCACGGAAGAGTGCACACGCACACAACTGCGCATGTACCTCGCCGTGCTGGATCTGCTGCACGAGTTCAAGGCGGATTGTCTCGGCTGGCAGTACCAGCTGGGCCTGCTGCCGGTGCTCCCGCCTAGCGATTTTTGCGAAGGCTTGCTGAATTCAACTTGCCGGCCGGAATCCAACGGCGATCTCATCATCACCAGCACGGAAGCAGACCAGGGTAACCTGATTCCCATGGAATTGATGAAACGCCTGCTCTTGAAGAAAGGCCTTCACCAGGCGGTGATGTTCCATGACGTGCGCTGGGGCAACACGCAGGACGGCCGCTGGCTCTGGGTCTTGCTGAACTCCGGCAGTTGCGGCGCCTACGCTTTCAACCACGACCCGAGCACGCTGGCCGGCGTGCACAGCTATCGGCAGCCGGCGGGGTATTTTCCGATCCCTGGCGGGACATTTGCCGGCGAGAGTCTTCCTGGTAAGATCACGTGGGCGCGGGCCTACATCAAGAGCGACCGGCTGTGGATGGACATCGGCCAGGGCGAAGTGGTCCAGGTGCCGCCCAAGGTTCGCGACGCCTGGTGGGAAGGGACCACCCGCGAATGGCCCTTCATGGCGGCGGACCTTGGCTGCTCGATGGAGACCATCATGGCGCACTATCTGAGCAATCATATCGCCGTGGCCTACGGCGACATCTTCGGAGAGATGGTGGCGCTCAGCCAGGCCCTGGGATTCCGCGTGCGTATATTGAAAGCCGCTGGCGTGTAAGCGCCCTGAAGCCGCATGATCGCCCTGAATGAACACCCTATGCCCGATTCACCCGGACACCGACTGCGCAGCGCCTGGGCAATCCAGCCCATCGCCATCCCCGGCGTCTTCAACGCGCTCGTGGGGCGGATGGCGGAGCGCCTCGGCTACAAGGCGATTTACCTCTCCGGCGGCGCCCTGTCCGCAGCCACCGGTGTGCCCGACGTGGGCCTCCTAAGCGTCAATGATTTCGTCGAGCAAACGCGGACCATCGCCCTGGCCACCTCCGTTCCTCTCCTTTGCGACGCCGACACCGGTTTCGGAGAGGCCCTGAATGTCGAACGCAGCGTGCGCCTCTTTGAAAAGGCCGGCGCTGCGGGCATTCATCTCGAGGACCAGCAGCTCCCCAAGCGCTGCGGCCATCTGTCCGGCAAACAGCTCGTTGAGCCCCAGGTGATGGCAGCCAAGCTGCGCGCTGCTGTAGCAGCGCGGCAAGATCCCCAGTTTGTCATCATGGCCCGCACCGACGCGCGCGGGGTCAACGGCTTCGACGATGCGGTGCGCCGGGCCCGGCTTTATCTCGAAGCCGGCGCCGATGCCATCTTCCCCGAGGCGCTGGAAAGTGCTGACGAATTCGCAGCGTTCGCGCGCGAAGTCAAGGCCCCGCTGCTGGCCAACATGACGGAATTCGGCCGCAGTCCCAATTTAGATTTTGCAACCTTGGCCGGGATGGGCTACCGTATGGTGCTTTACCCGCTCACGGCGCTGCGCGTGGCTCTGCGGGCCGCCCAGGATACGCTGGCAAGGATTCAGGCGGATGGCCACCAGCGCCAGTGCCTGCCGCACATGTTGACACGTGCTGAGCTTTACGATTTACTCGGCTACGCCGATTACGAAGCGCGAGATCGGGACTATTTTGGCTGACCAGGAGAAACGATGAGTGCTCCCGAAGTGTATTCGCCGGGACTCGAAGGTGTCATCGCGGGTGAGACCGCGATTTCCACAGTAGAAGGCGGCCTGCGTTATCGCGGCTACCCGGTCGTGGAGCTGGCGGAAAGGGTCGGCTTTGACGAGGTGGCCTATCTGCTGCTGCACGGCGAATTGCCGACGGGCGCACAGCTCAAGGAGTTTCAAAAGCGCGTCGGCGCCGCCCGGAGCATTCCCCAGCCGCTCAAGGATTTGCTCAAGGCTTTGCCACGCGCTACGCCGCCCATGGACGCGCTCCGCAGTGCCGTCAGCGTCCTGGGCCATTTTGATCCCGAGGCCGAGGACAGCAGCCATGCCGCCAATGTGAGTAAGACCGAACGGCTGCTGGGGCAAATTCCCGTCGCCATCGCGGACCGGTTTCGCCTGGGCCAGGGGCTGCCACCGGTTGCCGCCCGCGCCGACCTCTCGCACGCCGCCAATTTTCTCTACATGCTGCGCGGCACCGAGCCCAATCCGGCCGAGGTGCGCGCCTTTGACGTGTCGCTCATTCTCTACGCCGAGCATGAGTTCAACGCTTCCACGTTCGCCGCGCGCGTGATTTGCTCGACGCTATCGGATTTGCACTCGAGCGTGGTCGGCGCCATCGGCGCCCTCAAGGGGCCGCTGCACGGCGGCGCCAATGAAAAGGTCATGGACATCCTGCGCGCAGCCGGCGGACCGAAAACCGCGGAGCAGTGGATCCGCGACGCCCTGGCTCGCAAGGAGCGCGTCATGGGCTTTGGCCATCGCGTCTACAAGACCGGCGATCTGCGCGCCAAGATCTTGAAGGAGTTCGCGCGCAAGGCGGCCGAGGCGACCGGTCAAATGAAATGGGAGGAGACGGCTGACATTATCGAGCGCGTCATGGCGAGCGAAAAGAACCTGCTGCCGAACCTGGATTGGCCGGCCGGCCGGCTCTACCACGCCATGGGTCTGGAAGTGCCGCTGTACACGCCGATTTTCGTCATGTCGCGCGTCGCCGGCTGGGGCGCGCATGTCATCGAGCAGCTGGACAACAACCGCCTGATCCGGCCGCGGGCACGCTATACAGGCGAAGCGCTGCGTGCGGTCAAGCCTGTGAATGAGCGGGCTTAGCCAAGGTACACCCGCGTCTTACTTCTTCTCCTCAGGCAACACGACAATAATCGTGGCCACCAGCTTCTTCTTGTACTTGCCCAGCTTCACGATCACCCGCTGTCCTTCGCGGAGATCATTCTTGGAACCCTTCGCGCCGCCGTACTTGCGATCGGGATCGTTGGGATCGGGCTTGAACGGCTTGGGTTTGCCCTTGCTGTCGAATTCCCGCTCGGCGGGCACGCGCACCTTTACATCGTCGGCAATAATGATGTCGTCCAGCGCCGCCTTGCGCCCCAGCACATTGCTGAGATTGAGAAGCGTATCGTCCACCTTGGTAATTTTGCCTGTCACTTCCGCATAGGCGGTCGTCTGGGAGCGCTTGACACTATCGGGCTTTTCGTCTTTCGATTTATCGTCGCCCTTGGAGTTCTTGGGGCTTTCTTTCTTCTGCTTGGCATCGTCCGCCGTTGCGAAACTGAGCAACGGCTGTCCAGCGACGAAGCATAACGCCAGCAATGAAACAGAAAGCAAGGCTCGGCTCATCGGATCTCCTCCTGTTCCCTCTTCTGCCAGAGGGTCAAGAATTTACAGCGCTATTTCTTCTTCTTTTTGGCCTCAAGCTCTTTGATGTATTTCTCAGGATTCTCGTTGAACGCATCCCGGCAGCCGGAGCAGCAAACGTAGTACGTCTTGCCGTTATAGCTGACCGGCATCGTGCCGAGCCCGCCGCTCACCGGGCATTCAACCTTGTTCTCCTTGCCGGCCAGGCTTTCGCCGGCCCTGGTACAGGCAACCAGGTAATCCTTCGTAAAGAGCGTTCGCCCTTCCGGCTTGTGGGCATAGCGATAAATAAAACGTAGCCCGTCGCCGGCGGAATTCATCGTCAGCCGCTGCGTTTCCTTGCTGTCCGGGTCTAGTCGCTCGAGCGTCAGGTAGCCATCTTTGTTGACGCCCGTGAAAATTAGCTTCTTGTCGTCCTTACCGATCGCGGTCAATTGATAGCGCTTGCTGTCCGGCAAATAGCGAAGCTCACCGCTCTTGAAGTAACGGCCGTTTTTCACGGTCAGGATGAGCCAGGCGTCGTCCTTCTTGAAACGCCAGCTCCAGCTCAGGGTCTCGTCCCAGCTCTCGCCGCGCTCCACGCGCCGCTTCTCCGGAGCGCCGTTGCCTTTCCACTCACCGATGAATTCATTCAGCGCCTGCAGGGCGCCCCTGGGTGATGCATCATCGTCATCATCACCGGCCCAGGCGAGGCCTGCGATCAAGCCGAACGCGATCAAAAGAACCACAGCGCTTCGATACATCAAAGACCCTTTGCAATAGAGCGAGCTGCTACTGGCTACGGACACTCAAGCAGGTAAAGGGTAGTATTCTCGTTGGCGGTTGCCATGGTCTTGCCGTTGGGCGCGAACGTCAGGGCACGCACGGCGACGCTGGGCCATTTACGTAGTTCATTGCCGGAGGCAAGATCCCAGAGCTTGATCTCGTGATCCTCACTGGCCGACGCGAAGCGCGCTCCGTCGGCACTCATGGCGAAACCGGCGATTTTGCGCTTGTGCGCCGCGATGGTGCGGATCAACTCACGTTTGCCCAGATCCCAGATCTTGACCTCGCCGTCGTCTCCGCCGGTTACCAGAAACTTCTTGTCCGGCGTCAGGGTGACATCGGCAATGGTCTTGTGCGCGGCAATGTCGCCGCCTATGCGCTCGCCCCTGGCAACGTCCCAGATGCGCACGCTGCCGCCCGAATCTCCCATGACCGCTACCTGCGCGTCCGGACTGAAGGTGAGACAAACCAGGTCCCCTTCATGAACCTGCAAGGGTGCCTTGACGCGATTGCCCGACTCGATGTCGTAATACTGAATATCGCTCTTCATGACCCAGACGACGATCCGCTTGCCGTCCGGTGTCACGACCAGCGCGTACATGTGGTTATCCGGTCCATTAATGACGCGCAGTTCCCGGCCGGTGCCGGCATCCCAAACCTTGATCGCCTTATCTTTCCCGGCACTGACCAGCTTCTTGGCGTCCGGCGTGAACGCCAGGGCGGTGATGTCGTCCTGATGCCCGGGAAGCGTGTGCAACTCGGCTCCCGTGGCCGTGTCCCAGATTTTGATGGATTGATCGGCGCCGGCCGAAGCCAGCAACTTGCCGTCCGGACTGAATGCTGCCGTAAAGACCTGTCGCAGGTGGCCGTACGTCATGAGCGTCACTTCCTTGCCGGCCAGCTCCCATACTTTCACCATCTGATCGACGCTCGCCGAGACCACATATTGCCCGTTGGAGCTGAAGGCAACCGAGGTCACCCAGTCCTTGTGGCCGCGAAAGCTGCGCAACTCGGTCTGGTCCTGGAGGTCCCAGACTTTCACGAGCCGGTCGCTGCCGGCGGATGCGACATAGCGGCCGTCCGGACTGAAGGCGACCGAGCTCAGCGGCCCGCCGTGGCCCGTAAGCGTGAGCGGCTCCGTGGACGGTTCGTTGACATTCCAGACCTTGACAAGCCGGTCCACGCTGCAGGAGGCCAGCCGCCGGCCGTCCGAGTTAAAGGCGAGACCGCTCACGGCGCCGGCGTGCCCCCGAAGAATGCTAGTCTCCTTCTTGGTGGCCAGATCCCAGAGCCGGATGGTCAGGTCGGCACTCCCGGAGGCGACCTGCTTGCCGTCCGGACTGAAGGCGACCGCCATTACCACGGAGCGGTGGCCGCCGAAGGTGAGCAGCTCCTTGCCGCTCTCCGAATCCCAGACCTTGATCTGGTGATCGATGCCGCCGGAGACAATCTTGCTGCCGTCGGGGCTGAAGGCGGCGCTGGTAGCCGGCCCGCGATGCGCCTGGAAGGTGTGCAGTTGCTTGCCGGCAGCGGCATCCCAGAGGATAAGCGTGCCGTCGCCGCTACAGGAGAGAATCGATTTGCCGTCCGCGCTGTAAGTTACGGCCGTCACCGCGGCTTGATGGCCGGTCAGAGCCTGGACGGGGGTAGCGCTCCCCTGCCCTGCGGCGTTAAATTCCCAGAGGCGAACCATCTTGTCCGCGCCGCCGGCTGCAATCCGGCTCGTGTCCGGACTGAATGCCGCCGACCAGACGGGGCCGCGCTGGCCCGTGAAATCGCGGACGCGCTCCACCGGGTCGAGGTCCCACAGGCGCAGAGCCTGGTCCTTGCCCGCGGAAACCAGCTGCCCGCCGTCGGGGCTGATGCCGACCGCCGTGATCTCTTCACCGTGGCCACGCAGCGATCGGAGCGATTGCCCGCTGGCAATGTCCCAGAGCCGCACGCTGCGATCGTTGCTGCCGGAAGCCAGCAGCTTGCCGTCCTTGCTGTACGCCAGACAGGTTACGGCCTTGGTGTGCCCCTTGAGGACCTGTGGCTCGTTGCCGTTCATGTCGTAGATTTTGATCACGTTGTCTGCACCACAGGCGGCGAAATGGTCGCCGGACGGGCTGAAGGCGACCTGATAAAGACTGGCCTGCCCGGCCGGAACCGAACGCACGGCCGTTCCGGCAGCGTTGGCCTTCCAGAGGCGCACCATGCGGTCGTCGCCCGCCGTGGCCAGCCATTGGCCGTCCGGGCTGTAAGCGACGGAGCGGATGACAAAGGTGTGTATCGAGTTCTTAAATTTCAGTTTGCCGTCGGTGGCGTCGTGGACGTAGAGGACACTGTCGGTGCCGGCGGAAGCGATGCTCTTGCCGTCCGGGCTGAAGGCGACCGTGGCAACCATGCCCTGCAGATCAGTGAGCTTGCGAATAGCTGCCCCGGTATTGGCGTTCCAGATATGAATGGTCTTGTCGGCGCCGCCGGAAGCGACAAGGAGCTTGTCTCCCCTTACGGGCGAAAAGGCAACGGCCTGCACCTGGCCATTATGCCCTCGGTAGGTGCGCAGCTCCCTCCCCGTGGCCGTGTCCCAGATCTTGACGGTGCCGTCAATGCTGGCCGTGGCCAGCTTGCTGCCGTCGGGGCTGTAGGCCAGCGAAGGGATCTCGCCGCCGTGCCGCAACTTCAAGCTGCCGAAAACGCGCACAACGTGTTCGGGCAAATCGGGCGGCAACACGGGCAAATACCAGCGCGCCGCGCGGTAAGCGTCGCGCGCTTCGTTAAGCCGGCCGGCGGCAAGCCCCGTCTCTCCCTGTTTGGCCAGCACATCGACCTGTTTGAACAGCTCCGCGGAAAATTTGGCAGCCGAGCCGGATTTCTGCGCGGCGGCGCGCTCGGCTTGAAACTTCTGTTGCAGGGTACGCACTTCGTCCGCCGTGATTCCCTTGTTGTCTTCTGCGGGGCTGGTGCTGATTATTCCAAACGCCGTCAAAACAGCTACCGCACTGCCGAGAGCAATGCCAACGTAGCGGCGACTTACTGTCATGTGCTAATTCTCCATGAAGACGCCGTCGAGGCGTTTTGGGCCTGAACATGGAGTATAGAGGCTGAAGCGTATGCCGAGCAAGCAGTTTCGCGGCCCGTCGATCTAGATATCCGCCTGCAGCCGCCGCTCGAGCGCTGTATAGCGCCGGCTGTTGTCCTGGCGAAGCACGGCGATGGACAAAGCCTTTTTACTGCCAACCAACACGACGAGCTTTTTGCCCCGCGTGATCCCGGTGTAGAGGAGATTTCTTTGCAGCATCAAGTAATGCTGCGTGTGCAACGGAATGACGACGGCCGGATATTCGCTGCCTTGCGACTTGTGGATGGTCAGGGCATACGCCAACGCCAACTCATCCAGTTCAGCCAGATCATAGACCACCGGGCGGCCGTCATAATCCACTGTCACTTCTTGATCCACTTCGTCAATGCGGCTGATGCGTCCAATATCTCCGTTAAACACTTCTTTCTGATAATCGTTGACCGTCTGCAGGACCTTGTCGCCAAGGCGAAAGATGGATCCATACCGGTCAATGTGCTGCTGGTTCGCGGGCGGATTCAAGGCCGCCTGCAAGCGCTCGTTGAGATTGCGCGCCCCCAGCAGGGAGCGATTCATGGGCGTCAGCACCTGAATATCACGCAGCGGATCGAAACCGAAGCGCACCGGGATACGTTCCTGCACCAGAGCGATGATGCGTTCTAGAATGGCTTCCGGCGAAGCGGCGTTGACGAAGAAAAAATCCCCCTGTGCGGTCGGCGCAGATTCGGGCATCTCGCCCTGGCTGACCTGGTGGGCGGCGCGCACGATCAGGCTCTGTCCGGCCTGGCGAAAAATCTCCTTCAGGCGCACCACGGGGACCGCACGGGAAGCAATGATATCGGCGAGCACCGTGCCCGGTCCGACCGAAGGCAGTTGATCGACGTCGCCGACCAGCACCACGCAGGCGCCAGGCGGGATCGCGCGCAGGAGCTGATACGCCAGGCTTACATCCACCATGGAAGCTTCGTCTACCACGAGCAGATCGACATCGAGCGGGCGGTCGCGATCATGCTGGAAACCGCCGCTGGCGGGGTCGAATTCGAGCAGGCGATGAATGGTCTTGGCCTCGCGGCCTGTGGTTTCCGCCAGGCGTTTGGCGGCTCTCCCGGTCGGGGCGCACAGAGCGCAGCGCATGTCCTTGGCGGCGAAGATTTCCAGAATGCCGCGGACGATGGTGGTTTTGCCCACGCCCGGGCCGCCGGTAATGACCAGCACTTTCTGACTTGCCGCCTGGCGAATGGCTTCGCGCTGGCTGGCGGCCAGTTGCAGATTCATCTTGCCTTCCACCCAGCCCAGGGCACTCTCAGTATTGATGGCCGGCAAAGGATGCCGGCCGTCGCGCAGGTTTCGCAACGCCCGCGCCGCTCCCGTTTCCGCCAGGTAAAGTGGCTTCAGATAAATCCATTCTTCCGCGTCAACTCGTTCCCGAACCAGCTCGCCTTCCGCCAGCTCCTGATTGGCCGCATCCGCAATGATTCCCGGATCGATACGGGTAAGCTCGGCGGTACGCTGGATTAGCCCTGCTTCTGGAAAACCAACATGCCCTTCATTGCCAAGCTGCTTGAGCACATAACGGAGCGCGGCTCGGGCTCGCAGAGGCGACGCGCGATCAATCCCCAGCCGGCCTGCGAGCTGGTCGGCGGTCTGGAAGCCAATGCCCCAGATGTCCGTCGCCAACCGGTACGGATTCTCTTTCACCAGCTCGATGGCCCGGTCGCCGTACGTCCTGTAGATGCGCAGCGCCCGCACCGTGCCGACGCCGTGTGCCTGCAAGAACAGCATGATGGCGCGCACGGCTTTTTGTTCCTGCCAGCTTTGGCGGATACGCTGGATCCGGCGTGAGCCGAGGCCCTTCACTTGATGCAGGAAGGCGGGGCTTTCGTCGATAACATCCAGCGTCTTGTCGCCAAAAACAGCGACGATCTTGCGCGCGAAGTGCGGCCCAATTCCCTTCACCAGTCCGGAACCGAGGTAACGCTCAATGGCCTTTGCGGACTGCGGCGGCGCGGTTTGGATCTGCTCGGCCTTGAATTGTAGACCGTGCTCGCGGTCATTGATCCAGGCGCCGCTCGCCTTGATGGTCTCTCCGGCCAGCGCGTTGGCCATATGACCCACGACGGTGACCAGATCGGGCCGCTCATCCGCATGCACGCGCAGGACAGCAAAGCCGTTTTCAGGATTGTGGAATGTTACGCGTTCGATGATCCCGGACAAGTTTTCTGCCATGCTGGAGTTCCGATGTCGCCGGAGAAATTCCGGGCGAGCGATGGTAGGAACTTCAAGCCTCGCGAGAATATCCCGGCCTTCGGTGCAGTCGGTCCATTAACACCAGTTGTTTAAGACATGCATTTCGTTAACAATTGGAACCCCCGCAGCCGCGAGCCTGGCAATGGCTCGCACAATATCATGCGGCTTCATGTCTCGCTTTCGGTCGTTCAACAAGAAGATCAGAAAGATGCCTGGGTGGTGGCTTCCCCCGGAGGCGCGCACGAGATCGTGCAACTCAGTGAAATCGTGCTCGTCCTTGGTGACCACGATTAGTCCATGGCGAATTGTGTATTCAAGATGACGAGCGTCCGTCGCTCCAGACTTGCCGGCGTCAATGGGAAGCGTTACAGCGTGACCAGCTTTTCGTAAGTAAGCGGCAAGGCGCCGGTCCGTAATATTATCATCCAGATACAGGTTCATGCTTCCGGCTTGTAATCGCGCGGCGCGTAAGGCCACCTGTCCAATCCGCGCGCGCGAATATCCGCCAGGTCGCGCTCGCGCTCCTCGCGTAAGAGATCTTCATTGTGGGTACAATAATGAATTGCCTCTTGGACGGCCTCCACGGGAACGTCAAAATCATGCGCCACCTCTTCCGGCGTTCGGGCCTCGGGGTCCAACGTGGCACGGTAAAGGATTTCCGCGCGGATCTTGCGATCCTTAAAAAAAAAGCTGTTTGTAATTGGAGCCACGCCAGCGATCAAGATATTTGTAGCCGTTTGGCTCGCTCATGACTCCGTCCTTCCTGCCGTATGTGCTGCGTTCCCTTGATGTATTGTCAGCCCCAAAATGCGAATAGTCAATCCGTGCGGCAAGCCGTTAACACTGGGTGGACTTCCAAGCTCTACGCGGGACAAAACTACTGATCATCCCTGCCTCCTAACCTTCCCCGCCGAGATCGATCCAGATGTTGTCCCATCCAGGGATCGTCGGCTCCATTAAGTCCGCCGGCAGTGGCGGCTGGCCGGCAATGTCCTCAGATAGACAGGAAGGGTGGCAGAACCCGGTTCCCGTGACGCCGTGGCGTGAGGCGGAGAGAATGGAAATGCCGTGCCGAGTGAATTCTTTCTGTCCCATGTTCGACTCCTTTCGTCCCTGGGATGCCCGCGCTGTCGCCGTCGAGCGCGCTAGCGCTGCAGCAGCATGGAACGCCAGTGTGTGGCTCCTCCGAGACGCCAGCGTTGCAGCGCCGTATCGGCAAATCGACTGTGCGATTGACCGGCCAACGGGCTAGCGCCGCCCGCGGCAGTCAGCCGCGCGTGAGCGCCGCCCGCGTGCGTCAGTGCGGCGCCTGTGAAGGTGACGATCACGAGGGTGAGCAAAACGAACTTGCATTGCTTCATGGACTACTCCTTGTCCGCGATGGCGACATTCCACTGGATTGGCAGCATCTGCGAAGAAAGGGAAGAACGCGCTCTGTCTTCCGTGGGTAGCGGAACTCGCCAGAGTTCCGATCTGCGCGAATTCCGGCGAATTCGGCTACCTATCGAATGACATCGGGAATCCCAACTGGATCGGGCTTGGGTGTTCGAGCAATTCCTATGCCGCTTAGGCGTGGCCGATCCTTGCTTGTCCACATTTTCCGCAATACCAAGTGAGGGCGTCTATTAGGTCGATTGGCGCGCTCAACCAAATGCCTTGCCGGGACGATACAGGGCGGTCTTTTACAAACGCGGCGCGCCGATTGTTACAGAAAGCAGCTACAGGCACTGAAGCGGATCGCTCTCGCGCTTGCTGGCCCAAATCTGAAGATCCGGCCATTGCTTTTGCAAGCGCGCGGCTAACTCCTCGACGCCGAACCGCTCCGTGGCATAATGACCGGGCAAAATGAGGGCGATTCCCTGGGCCTGAGCGGCTAGATAATCATGAAACCGCATCTCGCCCGTGAGGAAAGCGTCTGCCCCGGCGCGAGCAGCGTTGTCAAGGAACTCGGCTCCGGCGCCGCAGGCGAGGGCGACAGACTGGATCACTCGCTCCGCCGGCCCGACCATCTGGATGTGGCCGCCATTAAGCTGCTGCTTGATCATTTTCGTCAACTGCGCGAGCGGAGTTGGAACAGGCAGTTTGCCGATCCTGCCTTCCCCCCGCGAACCGGGCTCTGGCCGAAGCGGATAGACATCAAAGGCGGGTTCCTCATAGGAATGTGCCCGGCGCATGGCGGCGATCGCCGCGTCGATGCGCGATTCCGGACAAGCCACTTCCAAACGGTATTCACTTACCTCCTCGCGCCGGCCTTTGGCGCCCACAGACGGGTTGGTAGTTTCCGCCCCGAAGAACGTGCCCGTGCCGCTCAGGCGGAAACTGCACTGGCTGTACTCGCCAATCTTGCCTGCCCCCGCGGCGAACATGGCCTCGGACACGCGTCCCAAATCCGTTTCCGGAACAAAGACCACAACCTTGCACGGCCTCGGGCCGGCTTGTCGCCGCAACGGCACGATGTCTTGTAGTTGCAGCCGACTGGCTAGAGCGTCATTGATGCCTCCGGAGGCATTATCGTAGGCCGTGTGCGTACTGTAGACGCCAACGCCGGCTCGAATCAAGGACAGCAGCATCCGCCCTTCCGGTGTGGCAGCGGTCAAGCGTTTCACGCCGCGAAACAGAATGGGATGATGCGTGACAACCAGATGAGCGCCGCTCTCCACTGCTTCCGCAGCGCTCTCGGGCGTTACGGTCAGGCAGGTCATGATCCGTTGCACTGAAGCCGACTGATCGCCCAGCAGCAGGCCGACGTTATCCCAGTCCGCGGCCAGGGACGGCGGCGCCAACTGTTCAAGGAATGCGATCACCGTGGCCAGGCTGAGCATGGCAGGGGCTTTCCGAAAAGTAGTGTCGATGAGTTTGCAGAACGGACACCAGCCGCAACACATCATCCTCGGTATGGCCGGCGCTAAGACTGATGCGCAAGCGCGCCGCGCCCGGGGCTACCGCGGGCGGCCGGATCGCCGGCACCAGGAGCCCTTCGCGCTTCAGGGCGGCGGCCAGGTGCAACGTAGTGCGGGCAGCGCCGACGATGAGCGGCACGATCTGGGATGCGGAAGAGCTGCTGCCGAGGCCGGCGTCATGTAAGCGTTCGCGGAGGAACGCAGCTAACCATTGCAGCCTTCGCCGCGTCTCCGGCTCTGCCTGGACGATGGCGAGCGCCCGGCGGGCGGCGGCCGCGGCCGGCGGCGCCAGCGCGGTCGAAAAAATGTACGGACGCGCGTGATTGACAAGCCATTCAATCAGCCGCCGTGAGCCGCACACGAATCCCCCCTGGCTGCCCAGGGCCTTGCTCAGCGTCCCGACCTTGATGATGCGCTCCGCGTGGACATCGCCCAGCAAGAGCTCCGAGACGCCGCGGCCGTGTTCGCCCAGCACGCCGGTCGCATGTGCTTCGTCCAGGACAAGAAGCGCATCGTGCCTTTCGGCCAGTTCGAGGAGTTCCGACAGGGGCGCCAGATCGCCATCCATGCTGAACACGGTATCTGTTACGATCAGCCGGCGACGGGCATGCGCGCCTTCCCGGCGCAGCAAGTCGGCAAGGTGATTGACGTCCGCATGCCGGTAGACATGTACGCGGGCCTGGGACAGCCGGCAGCCGTCGATGATGCTGGCATGATTGAGCGCGTCGCTGAAAATCGCGTCTTTAGACGATGCCAGCGTGCTGACCAGGGCGACATTGGCGAGAAAGCCGCTGCTGAAAAGCAGTGTCTCCGGCACATTCTCCCAGTGCGCTAACGTACGCTCGAGCTTTCGATGCGGCGTCAGGTAGCCGTGGAGAAGCGGGGATGCGCCGGCGCCGCAACCGAAACGCCGGGCTGCTCCAGCCGCAGCCTTCGCCAGGCGTGGGTCAGCAGCCAGGCCGAGATAGTCATTGGAAGCAAAACTGAGAAACGCGCGCCCACCCTGGCAGACATGAACCCCCTGGGGGGATTGCACGCTTCGCCGGACCCGCAGGAGGCCAAGGCGTTTTCGCTTCGCCAGTTCCTCATCGAGCCAGTGCATGAGAAGCTCAGCCCCGCCACGATTTACGGCTAGGCGCGCAGACGATCACCATGACCAGCATGGTGGCAAGGAGGGCAATGGTATAGGCGAATGGAAAACTTCGCGAAGTCTCCACTTCTTCCGTCTGCGTTCCTCTTTGCCGCTGAGCCAGAGCCATGGGCAGCCAAAGAGAAACGAGAATCAGCAGCGGAGTAACCCAGCGTAGAAAACGGTTCAACATGAGAATTCATCCGGCCCGGCGATAGGTCCGCTGTCCCCGGCCCCACCAGAATAAGCCGCCCTGCGTTTGCGGTTGGCTGCGCGGGCGTTGTTCGCGCCGGCTGGCGTCATTTTCTCGCCGGCGCGCCAGCAAGTACTGCACAGCCAGGCCCAGCAGCGCGGCGACGCCAAAAACGCAATTCAGCAACGTCGGGTGCTTCTCCGCCACAGCGACCACGTCTACATTACCAAGCTTATGGGCCAAACACAAACCGGAATAGACCATCACCAGGGCACCGGTCGAACTGGTCAAGACCATCGTCCAGGCCCGAAAGAGCAGGATGCCGATCAACCCCCCCACCAGCAAGGCGACCAGCGGCTCGTGCCAGTGCGGCATCAGGGCATGTACGGCAATCCAGAGCGCCACGGCGCCGGAGGCAAACGCCACCACGCGAACCAGGGCCAGCGCCAGCGCGCCCGCGGCCAGGGCCAGCAGCACTCCGGCTACCAGCGGTTGGGTCTTGTGAATTGGCTCGGAGTAAAGCCCGAAAATGCCGGCGCCAACGGTTGTGGCCAGCACGATCCAGAAGCGATGGCCGCGCCAGCCGAACAGCCAGATCAGCAAGCCGAGCGCACATGCCGTGGCCGTGATGGGAGCGGAGAGCTCGCACGCCTCTTCAAGAATATCCGGGGACAGCAATTGCATGCGACACTTCCCTTGCCTGAGCCAAGCGACACCAAACTGCGTCCGGGCGCCATCCGAAACGGCAGCAGCGGGGCAAAATAACCGGGTTCCGGCTAATGGTCAAGCCGACTGGGCTCGACCGGCTAATGGTGTTCCGGCGACCGTCTGAGGCCTTGCCTGGCCAATTCGGTTTCGGTGAGCAGAACCGCCTTGTTCCGGGGAAGGACATGTCTGCCGCGCTTGACGGCGAATACGCGCGTGAACTCGGCGCCAAACAAGAGGATCTGCGCGGAATAGTAGAACCAGGTCAAGATCACCACCAGCGAGGCTGCCGCGCCATAGGCCGACGTTATGGCCGCATGAGCGAGATAGAGACCGATCAGGTATTTCCCAATGGCAAAGAGAACGGCGGTCACGGCGGCCCCCAGCCACACATCGCGCCAGTGAATCGTCACATCGGGAAGGATCTTGAGGATCATGGCGAACAGCAGCGTGGTGATGATAAACGTCACGCCGTTGTTGGCCAGGTGCCAGAAAAGGAGGTTCTCATCTTCCTTGAGAAAAGGCATGATCCGGCCGGCTACATGAAGCGCGCCGGTCAGCACCAGCGCCGCCAGAAGCAAGAAGCCGATCACCAGGATCATCGCGAACGTGAGCAGCCGGTTTTTGATGAAAGACCAGATGCCCGCGGCCGGCGCCGTCACGCGCCAGATGATATTCAGGGAATCTTGCAGCTCGGCAAAGAAACCCGAAGCGCCGGCCAGCGTGGTGATGATGGCGATGATGGTCGCGATCCGGTTCGAGCGCGGATTGCTGACTTGCTCGAGCATCGATTGCACGGCCTTCTTGCCGCTGGCGCCGATGTTCCTCTCGACCTGCCCCAGGGCGTACTCGCGTGCTTTCTGTTCGCCAAAGACCAGCCCGGCAATCGCGATCACCAGCACCAGCAACGGCGCCAGCGCGAACACGCTGTAGTAAGCGAGGGCCGCCCCCATGCGCATGGCCCGGTCCTCGTACCAGCTGAGCGCGCTTTCCTTGATCAGGCTGAGAAAGGCTCGCATCGGGCTGCTTCCGGCGTGCGTTACCTGGTGACCGGTTCCTCATGAAGCGTCATGGGTCCGCCGCAACAATCACAGGTCTTTTTCTCATAGCGCTTGATGCTGCAGATGTCGCACCAGTAATAGACCTCGTGGAGTTGCCCGTGCAGATAGCTGTGCACCTCCACCACCTGCAGCAACTGACTGCCCGGCAAGAGCCGGCCGGTCAAGCGCATCAGCCGGTTGAGCAGTTTTTCGTCCTTGAAGAACATGCGGGCGCCGTCATCCTCAATGAGCGGATAAATCTTGCCATCCTCCGTGGACAGCGCCAGCCAATGCGGCGCCGCTTCCGGCTCGAGCTTGGATCCGTGCTTCTCGACGAATTCCGCCAAGCGCACGACCTTACCTTTGAAGTATTCGTTCTTGGCGGCAGCGGCTTTGGCTTCACGCGGCGCATTCTGCGCGGGGGCGAAAAGTACCGGGACCAGGCAGAAGACCGCCGCGGCACCAAGGCCGAGACGCTGAACAAAAGTGGTATACATCGAAGTCCTCACAAATCCTTCCACAATTCCGAATCGTACTTTTCGCTTTCCCGTTTCATTTCGTCATCCGACACGTTGCTGCGAAATTTCAGCTTGGAGACATCGACGGCCGCGCGGCGCGGGGGGGGCTTGGCGGTCTCCTCCTTTACCTCCGGTATCTGCTCGCCGCGGCGTT
>DASZFN010000803.1:0-3379 GCA_035939715.1 Gemmataceae bacterium
CGCCGCTTCGGACCTGTGCCGACGCTGGAGGGAGATACGCCAACGATAGCCTCGGGGGCCGTCACCGACCGGTACGAGTTCTCGACGCTCGCCGTTGAATATGCTACCTTGCCGACTATCGGCCCTTCGTATAACAAGATCGACCGAACATCTGGGCGGAGGATGCCATGACCTTAAAAGACAAAGTGCGCGAGAAATTTGACGCAGCCAAACGAGCTGGCAATCGGGAGGAGAAGAACCTGCTTTCGGTGATCCTCGGCGACATCGCCACGGCTGAGGCGCGCAGCGGCAAGGAAGTGGCCGATGCCGAGGTCGAGAAACTGCTCCGCAAGCTGGTGGAGAGCAACACCGAAACGCTCGCCCAGCTGAGGTCCCACGACCGTTCCGACGACCCCCAGGTCGCGGTGCTGGAGCAGGAGATCGCCTTCCTCAAAACCATGCTCCCGGAGACACTGGACCCCGCGGCCATCGCCAAAGCCCTGGAGCCGGTGCGCGCCGAGATCATCGCTGCCAAGAGCGTGGGGCAGGCGACCGGCGTTGCCATGAAGCACCTGAAGGCTCAAGGTCTGAAGGTCGCCGGCCAGGATGTTGCCGTTGCCGTGCAAACGATTCGGGAGCCGAGTACATAACAGTCGTGTTTCGGAGGAGCGTCTTCCATGAAAATGATTCTCACGGTGTGGGCCGTGGCCCTGTTGGGCGTGACCGGCAATGCAGCGGCAAGAGCCGGCGCGGAGTTGTCGCGCAGCCGGCCAGAGGCACAGGGCGTGTCACCGGCTGCAATCCTTGCTTTCGTGGATGAGGCCGACAGCAAGATCGACGCTTTGCACAGTTTCATGCTCTTGCGTCACGGCCAGGTGGTCGCCGAGTGCTGGTGGGCGCCCTATGACGCAAGAACGCGCCACGAACTCTACTCCCTGAGCAAGAGCTTTACGTCCACGGCGGTGGGCCTGGCCATCGCCGAGGGGAAACTGAGCCTGGACGATCACGTGTTGAAGTTTTTTGCCGAAGACGCCCCCGCATCTCCCAGCAATAACCTCAAGGCCATGCGCGTGCACGATCTTCTGCGCATGTCCACGGGGCATCAATTCGAGCCGGGATTGGCCGCGGCGAAGCAGCCGTGGGTAAAGACCTTTCTGGCACAGCCCGTCCCCTTCAAGCCGGGCACGCACTTTCTGTACAACACGGCCGGAACCTACATGCAGTCCGCCATTGTGCAGAAGGCGACCGGCCAGACCGTGCTGGATTACCTCCGCCCGCGCCTGTTCGAGCCGCTGGGCATCGAAAATTCCACCTGGGGCACCAGCCCGCAAGGCATCTCCCTGGGCGGCTATGGCCTGAGCATCCGCACGGAAGACATCGCACGCTTCGGCCAACTCCTTCTGCAGAAAGGCCAGTGGCAGGGCAAGCAGCTTATTCCGGCCGCCTGGGTGGACGCGGCCACGGCGCGGCAGACATCCAATGGCAGCAACCCGCAAAGCGATTGGGACCAGGGCTACGGCTACCAGTTTTGGCGTTGCCGTCATGGCGCTTACCGCGGCGACGGCGCCTTCGGCCAGTTCTGCATCGTCATGCCGGGGCAGGACGCGGTCGTGGCTATCACCAGCGGCACGAGGGACATGCAGGCCGTGCTGAACCTGGTCTGGGACAAACTGCTCCCGGCCTTTGCCTCCGGACCGGTACCAGCCGACGAGAAGTCGAACCAGCAACTCCAGGCCAGATTGACAAGTCTGATGTTGCCGACGCTGAAAGGCTCCGATTCGGCGCAAATCCCCGAGGACGTGTCCGGCAAGATCTACGCGTTCCCAACAAACGATCAAAAACTTGAAGGGCTCGGCTTGGAATTCGGTGGCAGCCACGGCGACGCGACATTAGTCTGCAAGTCGAGCGGCGGGACCGCACAGCGCATTGCCTGTGGCAGCAAGGATTGGCGGAAGGGCCGCTTCGCCCTCGGCACGCTTCGCGAGCAGCCAGCGGCCGCCTGCGGCGCCTGGACGGGGGATACTGTCTATACGGCCAAGGTCTGTTTTTATGAGACGCTGTACATCGTCACGCTACGCATGGACTTCGCCGAGCACCGGTTGAAGCTTGATTCAACGTGGAACGTCTCGTTCGGCGCCGCGAAAAAGCGCCTACTGATTGGCGAATCGAAATGAAGGCTGGACTCACTTACGTAAGGTGCTTTCAAGAAACCATGAAGCGAATACTCCTTTCCCTCTTTATCCTGTCCGGAATTTACCTGGCGGTGTTTGCCACCCGTGCGGGCAGCGCCAGCGATCCCCTCGTGGAAGTGACACGCAAGATCGCGGCGGAGGTCACCGAGAACGGCAAAGCCTATGCCGACCTGCGCGAGCTGACCACGATCGGGCCCCGCCTCAGCGGCTCCGCAGGCGCCGCGAAAGCGGTGGCGTGGGCGAAGCGGAAGATGGAGTCTTACGGCTTCGAGCGCGTGATCCTGCAGCCCGCCATGGTTCCGCACTGGACGCGCGGCGACGTCGAGCGGGCCACGGTGACCTCCGCGCCCCAGCCGATCTCTCTCAAGGTCGCCGCGCTCGGCAACAGTGTCGGTACCCCCAAGGATGGCGTGGAGGCGGGCGTGGTGGAAGTGCAGGGTCTCGACGAGGTCAAGCGTCTCGGGGCGGCGCTGCGCGGCAAGATCGTTTTTTACAATCGGCCCATGGACGCAACCCGCAAAAACACCTTCAAGGCTTACGGCCAGGCAGTCGATCAGCGCGTCGCCGGCGCCTCGGCGGCCGCCAAGCAAGGCGCCGTGGCGGTGCTGGTGCGCTCCATGACGACTTTGCCGGACGATGATTATCCGCATACCGGCATGCTCATTTACGAAAAAGACACCGCCATGATTCCGGCCGCGGCCCTGAGCATCCGTAGCGCGAATCAGCTCGCCGCGCTGCTCAAGTCCGATCCCAAGCTCACGGTGAATCTGAAGCTCAGCGCCGCCCAGCACCCGCTCGTGTCCTCGTTCAATGTCATCGGCGAGCTCACCGGCCGCGACCTGCCGCGCGAATATGTGCTGGTCGGCGGTCACCTGGACTCGTGGGATCTCGGCACGGGCGCCCACGACGACGGCGCGGGCGTCGTGCAAGCGCTTGAAGTCCTGCGCACCCTGAAGACGCTCGGCCTGCGCCCGCGGCGCACCGTACGCGCGGTGCTGTTCATGGCCGAGGAATTCGGCGGCTTCGGAGCCGAGGAGTACGCCAGTCAAGTCAAGGCGAAAGGCGAGAAACATCTGGCCGCGCTCGAATCGGATAGCGGCGGTTTCGCCCCCGTGGGCTTCGCCGTGGAAGGCAGCGACCGGGCCCTCGCGGCGGTGCAGCGCTGGGCCCCTTATCTGGCTCCTCTGCACGCCGGCTCCATCGAGAAG
>DASZFN010000804.1:0-15805 GCA_035939715.1 Gemmataceae bacterium
GGCCGGCGACGCTCGTCAGATATTTCAAGTCGGCGAGGAGGCTGTCGATGGAGCGCACGCGAACCACGAGTGTCGGCGCTGCTGCATCGGCGGCACACAGCCGAGGCGGTGCGGACAACGCGGCCAGGCCAAGGACCGCCACGAAGAAAAATCGACGTTTCAGCATGCGAAAACTCCTTCGACTGCTTACAGATTACCGACAATGCCTTCATCCCTCTTTGCCCGTGCAGGGGATCGGTTGCGTACGAGGAAAATACCCATTATCCTCTAGTCACGTTTCAAAACAGGTCAATTTTGCAAGGAACCTGCCGTGAAAATGCCTTGTTGCTTCCTTGGCGTTTGCCTTTGTGCCGCATTGTTGGCCGCCGCTGGACCGCAATCGGACCAGCCGGAGAAGGAAAGCCTTGTCACCGCCGATGGTACGGTGGAATTTCGCGTCGGCGATGCCGTGGGCGGCCGGTACTACATCAGCCCCGAGGCTTCGCCCATCGCCAAGCCATATTTCTGGCCTCTCAATACAGCGGACGGCATGCCGATCACGCGCGCCTGGCCCATGGAAAAGGCCGCACCGGGCGGCTCGACCGATCATGTGCATCAGAAATCCGCCTGGTTCTGTCACGGCGACATCATTCCCGAAGGGTTGACCTTGAAGCAGCACGCTAAAGGCGTGGAAGGCGTAGATTTTTGGTCCGAGGGCAAAGGCCACGGCCGCATTGTCAACAAGTCTGTGAGCACCGGCGCGGCTGGACGGCTTACCACACAAAACGAATGGCGCAGCGCCGATGGCCAGAAAGTGCTCGACGAAACCCGTATCATCCAGCTCCACAACTTCGGGGATACGCGCCTTTTCGTGTTCGACATTACGCTTAGGGCCAGCGCGACGCCGATCACGTTCGGCGACACCAAGGAAGGGGCCTTCGGCGTGCGCATTAACGACGCCATTCGCGAGGCCAAGGGCGATGGCAAGCTGGAAAATGCCGACGGCAAGGTCGGCGAGAAGAACTGCTGGGGACAGCTTTCGACCTGGTGCGACTACTCGGGCCCGATCAACGGCAAGGTGGTCGGCCTGGCGATCCTCGACGATCCCAAGAACCCTTATCCCGCCTGCTGGCATAGCCGGGCTTACGGTCTGATGGCAGCCAACCCATTCGGCCGCGCCAGGTCCGGCTTCCCGGCCATGAAGGGCCGAACAGACCTGGTGCGGCTGGCCAAGGGAGAGCAACTGAAGTTGCGCTACGGCCTGTTGATTCATCCCGGAGACGCCAGAGACGGAAGAGTGGCGGAATATTTTGATAAGTTCGTGAAGCTTCGAAATTGAATTCCACCCGGACTCGCGGCATTGCGGAAATATGCTGGCATAGCTAAAGTTGACGGCATGCTGTGTAATGATTGGATGCGTTGAGCAGACCGTTCGCCAGATCACTTGAACCAACCATGATCGCGATTCGCTTACCGAAGAATCAATGGGGCAAAGCCTGGCGTGCCATGATTGAAGTCGCGCCAGTCCGTCTGGTCGCCCAGGATCCGATCTATGAGGTGCTCCCCGCTCATCTTGAGCTCCTGAACGCACGCGGGATCCCTTACGAAGTAGTGGTGCCCGGTCGACAGCGCAAGGAGAGCCGGCGACATGCCACGCCCGATTAGATCGATCGAGATCTACTTGCCACTCGAGTACAACGACGGAACTCATATTCAAGAATCGAAATTTGTCGGTCTGCAGGAAGAACTCCTGACTCGGTATGGCGGGGTAACTTCAACACAACGACAGTTCCCTCTGCAAGGATTGTGGCAGCGCGGGACGAGGGTATTTCAAGACCGCATTGTGGTCTTTGCCGTTATGGATTTTCGAGAAGAGACTGACCTGGAATCCCTTCGTTACTTGGATCGTCTTAAGGGGCGCTTGAAGAAGAAGTTCGATCAGTTGGAAATCTTGATTACCGTGCAACATTTGCTGGCCGTTTGACCAGGCCGGTTCACCTAGAACCTCGTTCAATTTCCTCAACGCCTGCGGCGGGACTGAGTTACTCCCTCATTTGACTTCAACGATATCCTGGCGAGTTCCTTCCACTGCTTTGAGGAGCGCCTCTACGTCTGCGCGATGGGCGCCATTTTGCTCGAGCGCCTTTTTCAGGTCGGCAGCAAGGGCGTTGAATTCGGCCGTGGTAATGCCCATTCCCTTGTGAACTTCTTTCATGCTCTTGCCCGTGTACTTGAGCGGTCCGCCGGTGGCTGCGCTGATGAAGTCTACCAACTGCTCTTTCACATCAGCAACCTTTACAGGATCGAGCTTGTATTTGCCGTTGCGGTCGAAGTTAACGTGCGAATCCTTGGCAGCCAGGGCGACGAAATCATCCACGACCTTACGGACGGCCTTCTCTCCTCCAAGCCGATCCCAGAGAGCCGGCTCCGGTTTTGCCGGGGACTTGCCAGACGGCTTACCCGTTGATGCAGCGGCGGTTTCGGTTGATCTGAGCTTGTCGCGGATTTTGTCCAGGGCGCCCCGTAAGGCGAACGCGCGTGCCCCCACGGTCGGCTGCTGCTCGGCGCCCGCCTGGGCGGCATCGATGGCCTTCTGCAGTTCCGGATGATGCTCCAACAACGGCCGCAGGGTCAAAAGCGATCCCTGGTAAAGGCGGTAGCAGCCGGCGCGATCCCCCTCGTTGAACAGGTCGGCGCCGGTGTTGATCACCTTGGGCAACGAGGCCCGGATCTGCTTGTCCAGCGCTTTTTGCCCGGCGTCGTTGGGTCCCGAGGTCTCGCCGGCCAAAACGATCGCGCTGAACAGCAGGACGAACATGGATACGGTCAGGGCCCAGCGGCATACGTTGATTGGCATGGAACTTCTCCTTTGATTTACGCTTGCAGAATTCTTACCTGATCTTGCATCATTTGGCCATCTTCGCATAAATTGCGGCTGCGAAGTCAGAAGGAGCGCGCGCAAATCCTGTCGTTGCCAGGCGAAGCCAGGGAGGGTGTTGTGGCCGACAAATCGAGCCAGCTTATTGTCGACGCCCTGCGCCGGGCCGTGGCCAACCCGGACGGCATGCCGTTGCACAGCAGCAAAAGGGCGGCGGGCCTCTTTGCCGCTAACGCCGGCGCCAGGCAAGTGGCGCAGCGCTGCAAGGATGAGGGACTGCTCCGCGTTGTGCACAGCCAGACCAGCGGCAAGAGCGCTCAGGAAATCTGTGCCATTTCCGAGAAGGGGCTCAGCTACTTGCTGAGCGAGATCAGCCCGAAGCAAGTGCTGGAAGAATTGGTTTACACACTCGAAGCCCGTGAAGTCCAGGTCGGTGAACTTGTCGCTGCCGCACGGCAATGGCAAGCCGGGTTGGATACCCTCCAGGCCACAGTACAGAAAGTCCTTCTCGAATTGCAAAAACCGGGGCAGCCGCTGGCCCTCTGGAATGTCGTGCCGGGACTGGGCACTTCCCGCAACGGCTCGGAAACGTGGATAACAGCGGCCATCGCTTACCTGAAGGACTGGCAGGATGCTGGCCAATCCAGCGATTGTCCGCTGCCGGACCTGTATCGCCAGGTCCAGGGTACGACCGCCGACCTGACCATCGGCCGTTTTCACGACGGGCTGCGCCGCCTGCACGACCAGCAGAAGATCTACCTGCATCAATGGACCGGCCCGCTTTATGAAATCCCGGAGCCGCCTTACGCCCTGCTCATCGGGCATGAAATTGTTTATTACGTAAGCCTGCGCAATAGCAGCGTGCGCGAATCCGCTGCACCAGCCCGAAGCGCCAGCGAGGCCCTCGCTGGCGCTTCGGGCTGGTGTGCCAGCGCACGCTAGTTTAGGAACTGCGGGAGCGGCCGTTGCGGCCCATTTCCCGTGAAAAACGAGAGGATTGTCCCATGTCAGTTGCCACTGCGGAACGACCGTTGACGGAACGAGCCCAGGAAGTGTTGCGCCGGGCCGGCAACCCTTTCCGAAATTATTTCGCCCGCAATCCCGACGACGAGGTCTGTTCCCGCTATCACGTGCCGGAACTGTTCGCCGGCGAACGGGACCAGCTTCTCGGCGTCGTGGACCTGTATCGCTACGACCCCACGACGCACTCGGAGGTCGTTCCCGTACTTGGCAACAAGGGGGCCGGCAAGACCCACCTGCTGCACTCCATCAAGCACGGCCATGACGGCGGCTGGCAGCTTCTGGTCACGCCCGGCGTTTACCAGAAGGATTCGGATTTTCTGGAGTATCTCCTCTTCCAGATCATCGACACCCTCCTGGGCGGCGGCAAGCAGAAGGGGATTCGGCCGCTCGAGTTTGTCGGGGAAGAGCTGGTGCGCCGGCTCCTTCACAAGGCGCTGACTTCCTTGACGCCGGAGCAGCGCCTCGACCTGTTTCCCGCTCCGGGCCTGGGCCGCTGGACGCGCAAGCTGGGGCTGGGTACGTCGCAAGCTCAGGAGCGGACGCAGTGGCTGATCGATCATCTCGCCGCCTCCGGCGGCAGCGCGACCGTCGGCGCGGTGCGGCGTGTTTGCCGCGAGGCCAGCCTGGAGCCAGAGCAGGCCTGCGCCTTTGTCGGCAAGTGCGTCGAGCGCGGCGAGCCGCACAACACCGCCGGGCTCATGCGCCGCCACCTGTACCAGGGCTTCGCCCGGGCCACGCTCGTCGGCGACGAGACCGACCTGGCCAATTTCCTGACCTTCGGTTTCGCGGAGCTGGAATTTCGCGTGCGGCCGACGCGGCAGGACCTGGTGCTGGCCCTGCTCAAGGTGCTCATGGAAATCTTCTTGAACCTGAAAATTCCCGTGGTCGTCGCCTTCGACCAGATGGAGGACTTGCTGCTCGCGCGCAGGACCGACGACGGGCATCGTGTCGCCGAGTCGTTCTTCGCCGGCATTGTGCAGGCGATGCATCAGATTGACGGGCTGTGCTTCCTGGTTTTCGCCGAACGGGGACTGTGGAATCGTTTCGTGCCTTCGCTGGACGGATACATTCAAGATCGCCTCAATAATCCGGTTCACGTCCCCCAGCATGGCACGATCAAAACGCTGCGCCTGGAAGCGCCGCCGCCGGAGCTGGTCCAGAGCATCGTGGAGGCGCGGCTCCGGCCGGCGCTGGAGGAATTGCCCGACTTCGCGGATTTGCCGGGAATCTACCCGTTCAATGAGGAACAAGTGCAGCGGATTGCGCATACGGAGCCGACCCTGCGCGACATGCTGCAGCAGTTTCGCCATTTGTTCGATCACATGATCTATGGAACCTCTCCAGGCGGTGTTGTGGAGCGCGACACGACCAAGTCGCCTATAGCTGCCACGCCCGCAATCCCCTTACCGCCGAATGTCAAGTCGGTGGTCGTAGTGGAGACGCCTGCCGGTCAGGTTCTGCACCATGAAATGCCCGCTCAATCGGCCGTGCCTCCAACCTCGGCTTCCGCCAAGGCCGCGTTCACCGGCTCGGCCAGTGTTACTCAGCTCACGGAGCTATGGGAGCAAGAGAACAAGGCCGCCCAGCTCAACCTGGAGCCGGAAGGCGCCCTGACCGGAGCGACCCGCGAACTTCAAGCGGGCCTCGGCGCATTCCTGCAGGTCTGCCTGGAACACGGCGTCAAGGTGGGGCCTTGGCGCCTCCAACATGTGGTCGGGGAATGGACCTTTGGCGAGCACCCGACCTATGGCGCCATCAGCATCGGTCACTGGACGTGCAAGGACGGCCAGCCCTGGAAAGTGGGCGTCGGCTTGTTTCTTGGCCGCGGCCCGGCCAAGCCGAAGGACCTGGCGATCAAACTTTCCGCCTTTGAGGTGGAGCCTCCAGTGCTCGATCACCTCATCTTGCTCCGGCCGGAAGAGGACCTGGCCCTTTCGGGGAAGAGCAAAACCCTTTGGCAGGAAACCGAGCGCCGCGGCCGGCACGCGCGCGTGGAAGCGGTCAGCTTGGAATCGTTCGCCGTGCTCTATGCCTTTCCGCGCTGGATGGCGGCCCTCACCGAGGCGCTGCCGACTGGACAGCCGTTACCGAATCTCGCCGACATGCTTCAGGAATGTTGCGAGAAGCTTCTGCAGCAGGTGTGCATGCCCATCCAGGGTGGCTAATACGTTTGATCCACACGAAGCCACTGCCCTTTTCCGGGTGGCATGCTTTCGCGGCCCCAGCACGGTCTTGACACTTGTCATGGGTAGCCGGGGTCGCGAAAGCATGGCACACAACCGCGACAACATCAAATAGCATGGATTCTTCGAGGCCGGGCCCTTTTCCTACTCGTCGCTCGTTTCCGGCTGTGCTATGATTTTCCTGTCAAAGCAATATTCATCTTCAGACCCAGGGCGTACGCTTCATGCTTCTTTCCGTGCGACGAGCGCTAATCTGGACAACGGCCGGCACGGCGGCGGGCGCCGGATTGTTCATCGCCTTCCTGGGCATGCGCGCGTTGACACCGCTCGCGGACGCCAGCCTGGTAGAACAGCTGGTCGGCACGACCGTGTTGTGCGCGTGTACCGCCGGTCTGGTGGTCTGGCTGATCCAGCGGCACACGCGGCGGGTCCTGCAGGAGCTCAGCGAATATGTGGCCAGCTTGCGCGAAGATCCTGCCTTGCATCGGCTGCGCTCTTTTTCGCCGGAATGGGGGCCGCTGTACGAGCAGCTTGATCTGCTGGGGAAATGCTACCGGCAAGCGCTGGGCGATCTGGTGGCGAAAAAGAATACGCTGGACGCCCTGCAGCATGAACAGAAGCAGGCGGATTCCGGGGTTCATTCTTTGGAAGGCCGGGCCGACGCCGAGCAGGGGCATAGCGTGTTTCGTTTGCGCCGCTGGGATACCAACTCGCGCAACATGGTGGCACGCTTGACACCGAACATCCACTGGATGGCCGCCACCGCGGCGTTGCAGCAGTTCCTGGGCTACAACTACGGGGAGCTCAACGGCCGCTCGTTCTTTGAAATGGTGCACCGGCAGGATGTGCCGGAGCTGAACCGCGGCCTGCAAGAGGCGCTCGATACCGGCGAAGGTCACAACATCACCTTCCGCATGATCGCCAAGTCCGGCGGCGAGCAGCACGTGCAGATGGACGTGCTCACGCGCTATTCGCCCGAGAACATGCCGCTGCACCTGCGTTGCTTTTTTCTCGACATCACGCACCGCGTGCAGACCGATCGCGAACTGCGCCGCCTGGCCCGCGCACTCCACGACAAGGCCGAGGAATTGCAGCAGGTCAATACGCAGCTCCGCCGCATCAACCGCGAGCTGGACGACTTCAGCTACGTGGTTTCCCACGACCTCAAGGAGCCGCTGCGTACCCTGGAGGCGTTCAGCACTTTCCTGGCCCAGGATTACGGCAACCAGCTCGGCCCTGAAGGACATGAGTATATCAGCCATCTCATCCAGGCCAGCCGCCGGCTCCGCGAATTGATTGACGATCTGCTGACGTTGAGCCGGGCCGGGCGCGTCATCAACAGCCCCCAGGTGTTTGATCTGTCCGGCGCCCTGGAGACGGTGCGGCTCGACCTTGCCGACTTGATGCAGCGCCGCGGCGCCACGCTGCGCACCGAAGGACCGTTGCCGGCCGTCACCGGCGATCCGCAGCGCGTCGTGCAGTTGCTGACCAATCTCATCAGCAATGGCCTGAAATATAACTCGAGCCCGAAGCCGGAAGTCGTCGTTGGGCAATCGACGTTGAAACCGCACTCGGCCCCGGACAGCAACGGCCAGGAAGTGGAGCATGCCACGCTTTTTGTGCGTGACAACGGCATCGGCATCGACCCGCAATATCACGAGCAGATTTTCCGGATCTTTCGCCGGCTGCACCGCCGCGAGGATTACGAAGGGACCGGCGCCGGCCTGGCCATCTGCAAGAAGATCGTGGAGGCGCACGGCGGCAAGATCTGGGTCGAATCGGCCCCCGACAAGGGCTCCACATTTTTCTTTACCCTGCCCTGGGCCGGTTCCACGCCTGCCGAACGGGCCGCGAACAGCCGGCTGGCCGGCACAGCCGCGGGCCCCAAGGAGTTGCCGGTGCACGCCCCCGCCCCGGCCGTGGAAGAGCCCCTGGAATCGCTTCTCTCCTGACCCGCATGAGCACGGCACAGCGCCAACCTTTCCTCCTGGTCGTCGATGACTCTCCGGAGATCTGCCTGATCGTGCAGCATCTGGCGCGGCGGGCCGGGCAGGAAGTGGACTGTTGCGGCGACGTCCCGAGCGCCTGGGACCGGCTGCAGAAAAGGCAGCCAGACCTGCTGATTCTTGATGTCAATTTGCCGGGTGAAGACGGGCTTGTGCTGTGCCGCCGCGTCCGCCATTCCGCGGACATGGCCAAGCTAAAGATTGCACTCTTTAGCCATTGGGATCGCTCCGCGGACATCACCGCCGGGCTGACTGCCGGCGCGGATTATGTCCTTTCCAAGGAACTTCTGTGCCAACCGGAGGATTGGCAGAACCGCGTTAACGACCTTCTCAAGGATGCCGATAGCCGGGCCGTCAGGCTTTCACTAAGCTTGAAGGAGGCCCGGCTAGCGGATGTGAGCGCCGCAAAGTGCGCCGCCGTGATCAATCAGGCCCTGCGCCAGGCTGTCCTTCGCTCCTTGGACCACGAAGTGATGCAGGTTCTTTTCGCCCGGGCCGCGGCGCGGGTTGGCTGGGAATTGCGGGAAGATTGGCTGCTGCCCGATGGCCGCAGCGTACGCCCGGAACGCTTGTGCGCCGACCAGGCGGAGAATATCCTGGGCTTTGCTCTCGCCTTGAAGGAAGAGATCTGGTGCGTGGTGGGGACGGCCGGCAGCGCGGCTTTTGCGGCCTCGCTGGCGGCCGGCCTGCCACCCCTGGCGGAGATCCTGGGGCAGCCATGAAACCGACTCACGTAATTCTGCTCGTCGAAGACAATCCCGCGGACATCAAAATCACTGAGCGGGCCCTGCGCGAAAGTGCCATGCCCGTGCAATTGATCGCCGCTCGCGACGGGCAGGAGGCCCTGGAATATCTGCAACAAAGCGGCGCGCAGGCCGGGAATCAGGAATGGCGCCGGCCCGATCTGATCCTGCTCGATTTGAATTTGCCGCGCCTCTCCGGGCAGGAAGTGCTGCGCCGGGTCCGCGCCATGAAAGCTTTTCGGACGCTGCCGGTGATCGTGCTCACCACTTCGCGGCGCGAGGAAGACATTCAGGACATGTACGCCGCCGGCGCCAACACCTATTTTGAGAAGCCGGCCGACTTTGACCGATTCATCGAAGTGCTGCGGACCATCAAACGCTACTGGCTGGACATGGCCTTGCTGCCGCCGGCACAGAGTTCTTCCTGAGAGCGCCTGTTCGATATCGGGGAGCCATTCCCAAGAGGAGCCTGCTTGATGAAGCCGCCCCCGGCAACCCTGTCCCAGCAGCAGGCGCGTGATTTCTGGTTCGGCCGCATCAATTACGAACAGCGCGTGCCGCAGCCGGCCGATCTCAAACTCGACCGGATGCGCACCTTACTCGAGCGCCTGGGCGATCCGCAGCGGCGTCTGCGAATTATTCATATCGCGGGCAGCAAGGGCAAGGGCTCCACATCGGCCATGCTCGCGGCGATCCTGCGCCGGGCCGGTTACCGGATCGGTTTGTTCACATCGCCCCATCTTTGCCAGGTCGAAGAGCGCATTCAGGTGGACGGCACGCCGATCTCCAGTGACGAGCTCACGGCGCTCTTGAACGCCGTTTGGCAGGCCGTCGCCGACAGCGCGAACCCGCAGGCCAAACTGACGCCCACGTTCTTTGAAGTAGCGACGGCCCTGGGTTTTCTACACTTTGTGCGGCGCCGCGTGGACGTGGCCGTCATGGAAGTCGGCCTGGGCGGCCGCTTTGATTCCACCAACGTCTGCCTGCCGGAAATCGCTCTCATCACCAGCATTAGCCTGGACCACACCCGGCAACTAGGCGACCGGCTGGCGAGCATCGCCATGGAGAAAGCCGGCATCGTCAAGGCCGGTGTTCCCGCCATCAGCGGCGCCACGGCCCCGGAGCCGCGCCAGGTGATCGAATGCATCTGCCGGGAACGACGGGCGCCGCTGCGCCAGCTTGGCATCGATTTCCAGTATGCCTATGAGCCGGGTGAAATCGCCGCTCAGGATGCAGCGGTCCTTGTACGTCCTGCCCGGGTTCAGGTCAGCACGCGTCGCCGCAGATTCCCGGTAATGCCGGTCGGCCTCCTGGGGGAGCACCAGGCCGCGAACGCGGCGGTCGCCGTTGCCTGCGTGGAGCGATTGCAGGAGGGGGGCTGGCATGTTCCCGACGAGGCGTTAGCCTGGGGCCTGGCGAATGTCTCCTGGCCGGCAAGGCTAGAAGTCGTGCGGCGGCGGCCGTTGACGGTTCTCGATTGCGCTCATAATGTCGCGTCCGCGGAAGCCCTGGTGCAGACGCTGCGCGCCTCCTTCCCGGCTGGCCGGCGGCTGCTGGTGTTTGCCTGCAGCGAGGACAAGGATGTGGCGGGCATCTTCCGCGTGCTGGCCCCGGAATTCACGCATGCCTTCCTGACCCGCTACGGCAATAATCCGCGCAGTTGCTCGCCGGAGGAACTGCGTGAACTGATGAAGCGCAGCGGCGACATCCCTTGCACGTTATCTCCCAATGCTGCGGCAGCGTGGCAGGCGGCGCAAGCCATGGCAGAATTTCACGATCTTATCTGCATCACCGGCTCGGTATTTCTTGCCGGGGAATTGCGCCCCCTGCTGGTCGGCGAAGCCACAGCGGCAGGGCATTAGCGATTATCGGGCTCCGAAAGGAAATATCAGGCCGCGTTGACCGCATTTGCGAGCGGAGCGGAATCTGCGCTTTCCTCGACTTCTTCAATAACCTTTTTTAGAACCCGGCCGCCGCTGATCGTTTTTTTCCGGCCGGCTGGCGGAAACTGCGTTAGGTTCAAGATGGCAAAGAAGCTGCGCCTCCACAGCAGCGACACGCAAGTTAATCAGGAAGAAAACTCATGACCCGCATGCAATCCGTATGGCTTTGGCGGACGTGGCGTATTGTCTTGACCCTGACTGCAGGGTTTCTCTTGACCGGAATGACTGCCGCGGATGGCCCGCGCGGCCAGGAGCAGGACGACCTGCTGGACCAGATCCGCCGCCAAGAGAAAGTAGCCGCCCAGAAAGTTGAGGCGGATTTGCAGGATGCCCTCGACGCCGCCGAGCGTTTGACCTCTGCCAATGCAACGAGGGCCCTGGAGCGCTTCAAGAAAATTCAAGCAGTGCTGGATGAGGACACGCTGCTGTCGCAGTCCCGGCGCGACGCCTGGAAGCGCCTTGTCAAGCAACGCATCCGCGCCGTCGAGGACGCCCAGGCGAAGTCACCGGCCACGGAAAAGGGCCGGCAGACGATCAGCGCCCGGCGCGCTGAGGAAGACCGCAAGGCCGCGCAAGCCGAGAAGGACAAAATCCGCAAGGCCCTGGAAGCAATCCAGAACCTCCAGGGCGAGGGCAAGACCGCGGAAGCCAGCCGCGCGGCCGGCGATCTTGCCAATCGCCAGCCCGGCAACAATGCCGTCCAGGCCACGGAGCGCTCAGCCCAGGCCCTGGATCAAATGGCCACGGACCGCCGGCTGAAGAAGGAGCGGGAACGCAATCTGCTCGGCGCTTTTCGCGACATTGAAAAATCGTCCACCCCGGCCGGCGGCGACATCGAATTCCCCAAGGACTGGCAAGAGCGCACCAAAAGCCGCAGCACCGCCCTCAAGCTGACCGACAAGGAGAAGGCGATTCTCAAGGCGCTGCGGACAGACCTTACCGTCAATTTCAAGAACACTTCCTTCGCCGATGTCCAGGAATATCTCAAGACCCGCCTCGATCTGAACATCATTATCGATCCGGACGCCTTGAAGGAAGCGGAGATAGCCACCGACACGCCGATTACCTTGAGCCTCAAGAACGTCAGTGCTCGAACGGTGCTGCGCAAGCTCTTTGCGGATGTCGGCCTGACTTATGTGCTCAAGGACGAATCGATCTATGTCGTCTCGGCCCAGAAGGCCAGGGGCCTGATGGTGGTGCGCAGCTATTACGTGGCGGACTTGCTCGCCGGCATGAGCAGTCTCGGCACGGCGCTGCCTCAGCTCAATGCGCTCAATAACGTGCCGTTGAATCCTATGCAACCGCTGAATCCCCTGCCGCTCCCGGCTGCCAACGCGTCGCCGCTGCAGTCCGCGGTGCAGACGGTGCAAAATGCCCACGCGCTCATGGAGCTGATCAAAACCAGTGTCGATTCCGCAAGCTGGCTGGAAAACGGCGGCGCCGGCACCATCACCTTCCACGCGCCGAGTCTGTCGCTCATCATCAAGCAGAGCGCCGAAGTGCATGCCCTGCTTGGCAATGGCGGGCTCGGAAAATAATCATTGGTCAGTAGCCAGTAGTCAGTAGCCAGTAGTAAAACGACTACTGGCTACTGACTACTGGCTACTGACCAATGGCTATACATGAGTCACTTCTTTCCAACTCAACAAGAATGCGGCCACCACGACATCTTCAAAGGCATTTCGATTGCCACGTGCGCGGGGGAGAAGATGCTGGTTTCTGTCGTGGAGCTGGCGGCGAATTCGGTGGTCGAAGAGCACGCGCATCCGCACGAGCAAATGGGGATGTGGCTGGAAGGCGAGGCGCGGTTTTTCATCGGCGGCGAGGAGAAGACGGTCCGGCCTGGCGACCTCTATCGCATTCCCGGCAACGTGCGTCACAGGGTCCTGGTTCTGGACAAGCCGGCCAGGGCCATCGACATTTTCTGCCCGGTGCGCGAGGAATATCGCTGATCGTCAAGCAGCTTGCGGAGGCTGCTGCGCGGGCACTGTTCGTTTGTCGGCAACAAATTGGGCGATGCGGCTCAACCCTTCCCGTAGCCGGCCGTCTTCCATGGCATAGCTGATGCGAATGTGGTCGGCGCCGCCTGGTCCAAAGACATCGCCCGGCGACACCAGCACCTTTTGCTCATGCAAAAGCTGTCGCGCGAAAGCCCGCCCGTCAGCCGTCGGGCCATTCAGCCCAACCCAAAGGAAAAACGTCCCTTCCGGCCATTCCGGCCGCAGCCCCATGGTCTGCAAGCGCTCGAAGGCGTAGCGGCGCCGGGAAGAAAATTGAGTGCGGATCGCCGCGAACGCGCCGCTGCCTTGCTGCAGAACGCTCAAGGCAATCTGCTGGCAGAGCGTGGGCACAAAAGGGGTATGGAGCGCATTCACAAGCGTACAAGGACGTAGCAGATGGCGATGACCCGCCAACCAGCCCACGCGCGCGGAAGCGAGCGCGTATTCCTTGCTGACGCTGCCGGCCACCAGGGTTCGCCGCCGCGCTCGGGGCAGTGCGCCGATGCTGGGCGCTTGCCCCTGGTAGTGATAGGCGGCGAATACCTCGTCGCTTAGAATCAGGGCGTCGCGGCGCTCGGCCCACCAGGCGATCTGTTCGAGATCCTCCGGGGCGAGCACGCCACCCGTCGGGTTGGCCGGCGAATTGACGATCACCAGCCGCGCGCCGCGGACAGCCCGGGCAAACTGATCCAGGCGAAAGCGGAGCCGGCCGTTCTCCGTCCAGGATGAAACCCAGCGCAGCCGCGCCCGCCGGTGCTTCAAAGCAAGGGCATACAGCGGAGACGTCGGCGCCAGCACGACCACCCGGTCTCGGGCATTGACGAAGGTGTCCAGGACGACGCTGACTGCGCCGGCCGCGCCCTGGGTGATCAGCACCTCGTCCCCGGCATCGACCGTCACCTGCTGTTCTGCGGCAAGTTTTGCCGCGACCGCGTCGCGCAGCTCGGCCAGTCCCGTAGCTGGCGGCCAGCCGCGCCGCTCGGCGGGCAACTTGGTCGTGCCGGAAGGAACGAGATCGAAACGCGGCGATCCCAGGGCCAGGTCGATCGTGTCGGGCCCGTGCACTTCACGGAATTCGCCGAAGGCGCTCAATTCGGCGTACGGCGCTGCAAGGACCTGATCGCTGTAATGGTGCAAGACCCCCGTGCCGCCTTTCGTCCACTGCTTGGCGGCCGGGAGCCAACGCGCAATGCCACTGCGAACCAGCAGCCTGGCGAGAAAAAACGGATAAGCCACGAGGAAGCCTCGAGTTCCGGAGTTTATGGAAAGACGCAAAGGTGTTCCTGCCCGGGTGTGAATCGGCCGGCATTCTACCGTGGGCGTCGGATTAGGTAAAAGGCAGGCCTGGGCCCCGCCTTATCGCCCGCAATCAGCCTTGGTTCGGAAATGAGTTTGCCAGTTTGCCAACTGAGTTTGCCACGGTTGGCAAACTCGGTTTTCGCCATAACAATTGAAGGTAAAGCAAGTTGCGTCTGAGAAAAAGTTGAGTTTGCCAGTTTGCCACGCTTTTTGAGCCGGGGGGTCTGACGCCGTCCGCCCGCCAAATTGCGCTAAGGATGCCTGCCAAACACATGGCAACCTATGGGATTCTTGCAAAAAGTTGCCAAATTCTTGCCGCAACCTTCGGAATCCTATTGACGGTAAGCGCGCTTTATGCATAGCCAGCATCAAGATGGCCACGCGTGGCCATGTTGGTGACGATCCCATTGGAGCAAGTCAGACAGGCTTGCCAGTTTTGGCCCTGCCAGACACACATCCATGTGCGGCCGAATCTATCCGATTTGCATTTTTGCGCCTAGCTTGTAAGCATGTCGAAGCTGATTGTGCTCCTGGGTCTCGGCGCAGTTACCGTCGTTCCCTTCTGGCCGGTGCATCAGTGCGACTTCGTAAACTACGACGATCCTGCCTATGTCCTGGGCAACCAGCACATTCAGCGATTAGATCCGCGCTGGGCTTTCACAACGTTCTACAACGCCAACTGGCATCCGCTGACCTGGCTCTCGCTCCAACTCGACTATCAGCTTTACGGCTTCAACGCCGCTGGGTATCACGCGACAAACCTCCTTCTGCACACGGCGAACGTCTTGCTGCTGTTTTGGGTTTTGAGCCGGATGACCGGGGTTATCTGGCCGAGCGCGCTGGTTGCAGCTCTGTTCGCCGTCCATCCGCTGCATGTCGAGTCGGTTGCCTGGATCTCGGAAAGAAAGGACGTGCTGAGCGGACTTTTCTGGATGCTGACCCTGCTGGCCTATTCGCGGTACGTCGATCGGCCGGGAGCCTTGCGATACCTGTTGGTGCCGGCAGCCTTTACTCTTGGCTTGAACCCTCCAATGAAAGATGAAAGGACAAGGAATCTCGCTTCTGCCCCTTCCCCTTCCGTTTGCGTAACGCTGGCTTTCCGTCAAGTCGTTGGCTTTGTCATTTGCGAGCCTTCGCGGGCGCATCATCCTTGGAAATCACGCGGAAAACGATTTGAGGCGACTCAAAACCGTCGCCTTTCCAGGACACTTTGTAAATGCCGACGTTCTGGAAGTGGCTTCTTAAATCGACTGCAAAACGAAGTGAATCCCCAGGAGGAAGTGCCTCGAACCGGTCGTCACGCGGCCCTTGCGCTGCTGTAAGAGGCCAATCCTTCAGTTCTTTCCCGTTCACGAACAATTGAGTGGAGCCGATACCGGGATCAACTTTGCTCCCATCGTTGACGAGCCCGAAATGAATCATAAGAGGCCCATCCTTGCCTTTGACGTACACTGGGTCGTTGACACTGATGGCAGCCCAAAGCTTCTTTCCGTCTTTGCCGGCCTCCTTTTGTGCCAAGCCACTCATGGCCGGAATCGCGATTAACGCCAGTACGAACACTGTGGTGCGCATGGTTTCACTCTCCGTCGTTGCCTCTTTAATCCCGTTTCAGACCAAGAAGAAGGAACCGCATAACTTGCACTAGGCTTCTCATTGTGAAGCAGCCGGGAGAATTGGAGCGACAATGCCGCCAAAAGCGCTGCCGTGCCATGAGATGTTCCTTCCTTGTTGCGCACGGGAAGCAGAGAGAG
>DASZFN010000805.1:0-16427 GCA_035939715.1 Gemmataceae bacterium
GAACGGCGGAGAACTCGGAGGTGTCACCGCCGGGATCAGTTGCGGTCGCGCTAATCACCTGCCGCCGCGTCGTCGCGGCCGACAGATCGACGACGAAGAAAACGTTGCCGCGCGCATCGGTCTTGACCACGCCAGACGCAGGGATAATGACCACGCCGGAGCCCAGATAGCGCTGACCTTCACCGTGGCCGGACGGATCGGCCGTCGCGCTGGCGTAGAAGTCGAGCGTGAAGGTCGTGTTGGGTGCGCTGTGGAGTCTGCCGATCACCAACGTATGACCGTTTGGCAGCGAGATGGCGAATGACAGCACCGGGAAGTTTTGCAGGTTGTTGGGTCCGGGGCTGGGGTTGTGGAGGTGGTTGGGCGTGACGCCGTCGTTGCCCAGGTCGATGCCGAGGCCGCCGTTTTTGTAGATCGAGTTGCCCCGGATCGTGTTGCCAACCGTGGCCGTATCCTTGATGGAGCTGCCGACGACGACGCCGGCGCCCTTATTGAAGTCGATAACGTTGGCGGCACCGGCCGGCACAGGTCCTGTTGCCGGTCCGCCGATGACGTTGTTATGGGCCCCGCCGGCGACCTCGACACCAACCCCGTTGCCCAGGGACATTGAACCGGCAGGATTGGTGCCGATCCTGTTGCCTTCCACCACGTTGTTGTGGGCCGCAATCCCGAAGATCTCCACGCCGACCAGAGATTCGTTGGCAATGACGTTCCCGGCGCCGGCAGCCGTGCCCCCAATCGTGTTGTTGGCCACACCCTGAGATACGGCATTCCCCTCGAGCAGGATGCCGATGGCGTTGCCGAAATTGAACTGGCCCGTCGGGTCGGTGCCGAGGAAGTTGCCCTCGACAACGTTGGCGTTCGTTCCGTCGGGGGCACCGGAGTCGTCGATCTCGATACCGTCGCCGGAGAGGCCGCCGATGACGTTGCCGGCGCCCGCGGTCGTGCCGCCGATGGTATCGCCACTGCATTCCGCGGCGAGAATGCCGAAGCTGCCGTTGGTCAGGCGTCCGGTCCCCTGGGCATTGACGCCGATCAGGTTGCCCTCGACCACGTCGTTGAAAGCGAAGCCCATGGCCACGCCGATGCGAACGTTGCCCGAGATGACGTTGCCGGCACCGGCCGCGGCGCCGCCGATCGTGTTCCCGGTGCCAGATAGCGCGATGCCGTCGAAATTGGCCACTGGCACACTGCCCGAGGCGTCGGTGCCGACATAGTTGCCCTCGACCAGGTTGCCCGTCGTAGCGCTGTCGGCGATGGACAGGCCCTCGACGCTGTTGCCGCTGATAACGTTGCGGGCCACCGCAGTGGTGCCGCCGACCGTGTTATCGGAAGCGCCGCCGGCGATCTCGACGCCGGTGCCGTTGGCGACCGAGTGCGTGCCGGTGGCGTCGGTGCCGACGTAGTTGCCGTCGACCACGTTGCCGGTGGTGCCGCTGCCGGTGATGAGCACGCCCACGGTGTTGCCGCTAATGACGTTGCGGGCCGCCGCCGTGGTGCCGCCGACCGTGTTATCGAAGGCCCCGCCAGCGATCTCGACGCCCGTGCCGGTGGGGCTCGGAGGCGTGCCGGTGGGGTCGGTGTCGATCAGGTTGCCTTCGACCACGTTGTCTTTGGCGGCGACGCCGAAGATCTCCACGCCGACCAGAAACTCGTTGTCGATGACGTTGCCGCTGACGGTGTTGTTGGCCACGCCCTGCGTTACGGCGTTCCCCTCGATCAGGATGCCGATGGCATTCCCGAAATTGGGCGTGCCGGTCCGGTCGGTGCCGAAGAAGTTGCCCTGGATCAGGAAGCTGTTTGTGCCCGAGGGGGCGCCGGAGTCGTCGATCTCGATGCCCAGGCCGGAGACGCCGCCGATGACGTTGCCAGCGCCCGCGGCCGTGCCGCCGATGGTATCGCCGCTCCCTGCGGCGGCGAGAATGCCAAAGCTGCCGTTGGTCAGGGTCGCGGTCCCCTGGGCGTTGATGCCGATCAAGTTGCCTTCGACCACATCGTTGACCGCGAAGCCCATGGCCACGCCGGAGCGGTTGTTGCCCGAGAAGACGTTCTGGGCGCCCGTTGTGGTGCCGCCGATGGTATCGCCCGTGCCCGATTCCACCAAGCCGTCCAGATTCGGCACCGCGCTGGTGCCCGTGGCGTCGGTGCCGACGTAGTTGCCCTGGAACAGGTTGCCGCTCGAAGCGATTAAGGCGCCTTGGCCGGCGCCCGAGAGGACGTTCCGGGTGTCCGGCGTCGTGCCGCCGATTACGTTGAATGGAGAATCAGCAGCCACGGCCACGTCGGAGTTACCATTGCTGGAACCGAATGTGCCCGGAGGGCCGGAGCCGTGGGTGCCCAGGATGCTGCCTTCGACGACGTTGCCGCCGTTGGTGTCCAGGAGGATCGCATTGCCGCCGGCAAACGCCGGCCCCGCCGTCCGGGCAAAGTTATCGATCATCAAGCCGCGGACCGTGCTGTTTCCCGCCGTGATGTGCAGGGCATTGAAGCCGGGGCCGAGGTTGGAACCGTCCAGCTGGATCAAGACGACGGCATTGTCGCCGACGCTCAGCGTGTTGACGCTGGCCCCCGGCTGTGAGTAGCCGTCGATGGCGACCGGATCGGTGATGATTGGCAGGGGCAGAAATGTGGTGTCGCCGACCGCGATGGTTTGCACGCCGGCGCCTGGAATGTTGAAGTCAATGAGGTCGGGACCGGGATTGGCGTTGGCGTCGAGGATAGCCTGACGCAGCGAGCCGGCGCCGGCGTCGAGGGTGTTCGTGACGAGGAACATCGAGGGAAGCCGGCGATCCTCCAGCAGTTCGACACCTGGCCGGCAGCACTTGCGACGGGCCGCTGCATTGGAATACTGTTTGACCCATTTTCGGCGGAAAGAAAGCAGCATTTATGCACTCCTTGAGTCTGGGACGACGAAGAGGCAACAACAACCGCGATTGAATCGCGCAAACGCCAGTTTGCCGATATTCGATGCATTCGGCCTATTTCATATCTGGCTAATTGCGCTTCGAACCCGACGCGATTTTTTCGTTTTCCATTTTGGTAGGGTCGCCATGGGCGTGTCGGGCGGAGTGTGAGATTCACGAGGTTATCCCGTAGCTTTGCCGGCGGCCAGAGCTTTCACGTCGGTCGTGGACAGCGGCTTGCCACCGATCCCCCAATCTCCGCTTTTGACCTCTTCGACGACCACCCAGGTCACCGGGCGCATGTTCTCCCCTTCGATGGAAACCATGGCATCGGTGAGTTTCCGGACCATCTCGCCTTTCTGGGTTTGCGTAAAGACGTTTTCAATCACTTTGACTTGAATCAAAGGCATAAGCACCTCCTGGAATCCTGACTGAACGTTGCTTCTTCTCACAAGCCGGTTAGCCCTTCATCAGGGTGTGAGCCGCCTCTAGAAATGGGTCACCTCCAGCGTGGCAAACGGATCATGCGCGCCGTCACGAGGCCGCGGTCGAGTCATCCAATGTGGCATGGGTCTTGGCTTGTTGATGCTCACGAGCCAGTTCGAAAGCTGGTTCATGAGTCGGCACAGCGAAGCGAATCGCATAGGAAAGCTCCTTCAACGAAATTCACCCCTCACCCTGCCCTCTCCCCTGGGGGAGAGGGCAGTCGAGGCGTTTTATCCGGGATCGAATCCCAACCGATTCACAGCCCCTAAGCCCCCAAGCCCGAAAACGCCTGGCAACCGGCGCGCAAAATTCCACGAATATCCCAAACGGCTGCAACTCCAAGCGGCGCCATGACTTGTTAACGGACCCAACGCGCTTTACACTAGAACCGTCGAAAATCGGCGTCCCATCTGGTCAGATTTCGTGCTTAGGGGGATAGCGGCATGACACAGCCCTCTGGAGATGCCGCGCACTATTTGCCCGCCGCCCGCGCCGGGTCCAACGAGGCGTTAGGTAAGCTCCTCGAGGCATGCCGGGCTTACTTGCTAAGCATCGCCAATGAAGGAGTCGCGGCCGACGTTCAGGCCAAGGGAGGAGCATCGGACTTGGTTCAAGAAACGTTTCTCGAAGCGCATCGCGACTTCGCGCGGTTCCAGGGGAACACGGAAGCCGAGCTGCTGGCCTGGTTGCGGTGTTTGCTCCTGAACAACGTCTCCAATTTTGCGCGCCATTATCGCACCACGGGCAAACGCGAAGTCGGGCGCGAAGTTCCGCTGCAGCGGGGCGACTCCTCCGACGCCGGCAACGTAGGCTTGGTTGCCAACACGTCCACGCCCAGCATGGAAGCAATGGCGAACGAGAAGGCCGAGGCGGTGGCACGGGCTTTGGAGCGCTTGCCGGAGGATTACCGCCGCGTCATTACCTTGCGGAACCACGAGCGGCGCGAATTCGACGAAATCGGCCAACTCATGGAGCGCTCGAGCGATGCCGCCCGCCGCCTGTGGTCACGAGCCATCGAGCGGTTACAGCTTGAATTGGAGAGCACGCCATGAGCGCGGACCCGAGCACGCCGGCCGAGGAACAATTCACGGAGCTGCTCATCGCCTGTGATGAAGCGCTGGCGGCCGGAGTGCCGGCCAAAGTCTTAACCGACGCCAACGCGCCGGGCGACCTGAGGCCGCGCTTGGAGCGTGGCGTAGCGTGCTTGGACCTTCTCGGACAATACTGGTCCTCGCGCCCGGGAGCAGGTTCGGTGAGCCGAGCCGGACTTCCGGGCGGTACGCTCCCCGGCTCGCGGCACATACAAGTGCCCTTGACCCATCTCGGCCGCTTTGAGATCCGCCGGGAACTAGGCCAGGGAACTTTCGGCAGAGTCTTTCTCGCTCACGACCCACTGCTGGGACGGGACGTGGCCCTCAAGATTCCGCGCGTGCCGGCCCTGGTGACGCCCGAATTGCGCCAGCGTTTCCACCAAGAAGCCTTGGCCGCGGCTCGGCTGGATCACTCCAACGTGGTGCCGGTTTATGACGCCGGCGTCGTGGACGACATTTGCTTCATTACATCCCCCTATTGTCCTGGAACAACTCTGGCCGCCTGGCTGCAAGAGCGCGGAGAGCCCGTTCCCTGGCGCGAAGCGGCCAACTTGCTGGCCACCTTGGCTGACGCGGTGCAGCACGCTCATAGCCGCGGCGTTCTGCATCGCGACCTCAAACCCGCCAATATCTTGCTGGTGAAGGGTGCCGAAAGTGCTCCAGGGGCGGCACGGCCTGAACGAAGGGAAGGGCGTGGTAAAGAATTGAATCTTTCCATACCCGTCGAAGACTCCGGGCGTGCCACCCAACCTCCCACTCACCAATCACCAATCGCCAATCACCAACCCAAGATCACCGATTTTGGTTTGGCCAAGCTCCTGACTGAAGGGCAGCCGGATCAGACGGGAACAGGCATGATCGTCGGCAGCCCATGCTACATGGCGCCAGAACAGGCGGAAGGGAAAAACAGAGAGATCACAACCGCGGCCGATGTGTATGCGCTGGGGTCTATCCTGTACGAAATGCTTACTGCCCGGCCTCCGTTTTTGGCGGACAGCGCGCTAACAACGCTGGAACAAGTGCGGACCCAGGAACCGGTGCCGCCTCGTCGCTGGCAACCGCATATGCCACGCGACCTGGAGACAATTTGCCTCAAGTGCTTGCAAAAGGATCCGCGCCGGCGCTACATCAGCGCCCACGAGCTGGCGGAGGATTTGCGTCGACTCTTGGTCGGCGAGCCGATTCAAGCGCGAGCCGTGGGCTTGGGCGAACGGCTCATGAAATGGGCGAAGCGACGGCCGGCCCCTGCCGCCATTGTAAGCGTGACCGGCGTAGCGGCCGCCCTGCTGATCTGCCTTTCTGTGTTCTTTAATTTTCAATTGACGCGGGAAAAAAACGCCACCGACCAAGCCTTAAAGCGCGAGGTGCAGACCAATGTCGAGCTGACCCAGGCGCTGCAGCGCGAACGGCAAGCTTTGTACTTCCTCCGCATTAGCCTGGCGCATCACGAATGGCTGGCCAACAATGTGGCTCGGACGGAGGAGCTGCTCGACGCCTGCCCGCCCGAGCTACGCCAATGGGAATGGCGTTACCTCAAGCGGCTCGGCCAAAGTGGTCAAACAAGATTTCTGGTCCATGACGGCGAAGTCACCAGCGTGGCGTTCGAACCGAAGGGCAAGCGTGTGGCCTCGGGCAGCTCGGATGGAATCATCAAGATCTGGGATCCCGAAACAGCTCAGGTGATCTACACGCTGCGCGGTCATAAGGGCTCAGTGGAGGGGGTGGCCTTCAGCCCAGACGGCCAGCGCCTCGCCTCCGCCAGCCACGATCGGACCGTGAAAGTCTGGGACGCCGCGACAGGCAAGGAATGCTACACGCTTTTAGGGCACGAACGCGAGGTCAGCGCTGTGGCCTTCAGCCCGGACGGCCGACGCCTCGTCTCCGCCAGCTGGGATCGGACCCTGAAGATCTGGGACACATCCACACGCCAGCTGCTTCGCACGCTCCCAGGATCCGCGCAACGCTTCTTCTGCGTGACCTTCAGCCCCGATGGCCGACGTATCGCCGCAGGCAGTGAGGACGTGCGCATCTGGGACTCGACCACGGGCGAACTCCTCAGGACCTGCACAGCCGATCCGACGGAGCCGCTGATCTGGGTCGGGGGCGTTGCTTTCCATCCCGACGGCCGGCGTCTCGCCTCGGCCAACGGCAACAGGACTGTCTACATCTGGGACACCACAACGGGAAAGCCCGTCCACATCGTCCGCAGCCACCGGTCCGGGGTAAACAGCGTCCAATTCAGCCCCGACGGCGGGCGGCTCGCATCGGCCGGCAACGATCAAACCGCGCGGCTTTGGGACACCGCCACCGGCGCTCCCCTTCAGACCTTCCGGGGACACAAAAACCGATCGATTTCCACCGTTGCCTTTGCCCCAGACGGGCAGCGCCTTGCCTCGGGGGCTGGCGACAAAACGGTGCGGCTGTGGGACGTGCACACCGGACAGGAAGCCCTCATTCTCCCCGGCGAGCGCCAGCAGCAGGTGGTCTGGAGCGGCGACGGCCGATTGATCGCCACGGTCGGCCCGTATCTGGACCGAGCCGTGGCCATCTGGGACGCGCGGACGGGCAAGCCGATTATCCGTCTCCACGAACACACCGGCACGGCGTACACCGTGGCCTTCTGCCCTGACGGCCGGCGCCTGGCGAGCGCGGGCGAAGCCAAAACCATCAAGGTCTGGGACACGGCGACATGGAAGGCGGTGGCTACCCTCCAGGGTCACTCGCAGCCCATCATCAGAGTCGTCTACAGTCAGGACGGAAAGTACCTAGCTTCAGCCAGCTGGGACACGACGATCAAACTCTGGGACGCGGCTACGGGAAAGCTGCTCCGCACCCTGCAAGGACATGCCGGAGCCCTCGACAGCGTGGCGTTCGCTCCGGATAGCCAGTCCCTGGCATCCGCCAGCGAGGATCGGACAATCATCCTCTGGACCGCCGCCACGGGCGAGGCGATCCGAACCCTGCGCGGTCTTCAGGTTGGCGTGACCAGCGTGGCTTTCGATCCGACGGGGAAACGTCTGGCCACCGGCAACAAGGATGCGACCGTCGCGGTGTGGAACCTGGAAACCGGAGAAGTCGCGCTTACGCTCCGGGGCCATTCCGACATTGTCTTGGACGCCGTGTTTAGCCGCGACGGCCAGCGCATCGCCTCGGCCAGCCGCGACGGCCTCGTCAAGCTCTGGGACGCCGCGAGCGGGCACGAAACTCTGACCCTCCGCGGCCAACTCGGAGGTTTCCATAGCGTGGCCTTCAGTCCGGATGGCACGCGCCTCCTTGCCGGCACAGATGGCATGAACATCTGGGAAACGTTACCCGCGGCTGGTCGTTAATGCGCTGGCGAAGAGCCGATGAGTCTCATGATGTTGTCCGGAGGATCTCGTTGGTGGTCATTGCGTCCGTGAACGTCAAGTTCAGGGGCGCGACATCGTTCGGAAGCATTTCCCCAAGCCACCCAAGATTGAAGCAAAATGGGCCCGGACGGAAAGCCCGGTCGCTTGTTCGGCATCATCGTCCGCCAAGGCGCCAGCCAGAAGGAGGCTGGCCCCTACCGCCGCGTACCCATTTTCTCACCGCATCCAGCATGCCCTGAGCCCCGAGCGATGCGCGAATGCCGCTATGGGGAGCGTACGCAGATGGCAAACAAAACTGGCAATATGTTTACCATATTCTCACCTCACGCCAATAAACGATATAATCCGCTCTTGCCTGCTACTTGGTGGCCTGCGGCTCCAACTCCTGTGCACTGGGCCCTGATTTGGGGCTCTACAATGTTCATTGTGCGTCCATATGACAAAAAAATCGGCGACCTACTCAAACTAATTGCCGAGGAAGAATCATGCGCAATCTGGCAATGCTGGTGTGTTCCGTGCTGTTCGCCGGTTTCGCCTGGGCCCAGCCGTCCCCGGTAGCTGAGAAGAAGGCGGGGACTCCCGAAGCCTTGAAGGCGGAGATCGAAGCCCTCAAGGCCACCAAAGTCGCCTGGCGCGAGATTGCCTGGAAGAGCTGCCTGCTCGAAGGGCTCAAGGAGTCGCGCGAGAAGAAGAAGCCCGTGTTGCTATGGGTCTTCATCGATCGGCCCATCGACGACGCGCGCTGCTGAGTATTCGCGGGTGCCGTCCGTGAGGCGGTTTTCTCCAATCCCGCCGTGATCAAGCGCGTCAACGCCGATTTCGTGCCCGTTGCTCTAAAGGCGGACTTGGTCAACAACCCGCCCGACGACGAGGAAGGGCAGCTCTGCCGAGAGATCGGCCGCTCCAAGCTCGCCCCCCAGGGCATCTGCGTCGTCAACTCCGCCGGCAAGGTGCTGGCCTGGACGCTGGCGTTCGACGACGATAAGAGCGTGCTCGCCTTTCTTGACCACAGCGCCAAGCGGTTCGCCCAGTTTCCCGACGCGACGAAGCCTGTGGCAGCCGAGCGCTACGGGAGGTTCCCGAGCCAGAAAGGCACTGACCTCGCGGACAACGGCAAAGCCCCGGTCATCATCGACCACCATCCCGAGGGGAAGCACTGTCCGGGCGCGGCGCGTGTCCGGCATGGAACCGTTGTGGCTCGGGTGTTCGGCCGGGCGCTCGACATGGACGGCAAGCCCCTGGCCGACACGGTGAGTCAGGAGCAATACGTCGAGGATCGCTTTCAGGTGCCCGTCGCCATGCAAGAGGCATTGGCCAAGGGGCTGGCGGACGCCGGCATCGAGCGTTTCCGCTTGGCCGACGATCTGGCCCGGTTGCTCGTCAGCCATGCGTTCCTGGGACAACTGGACGTGAACCCGCTCGGCTTCCCCGGCGGCGGCCAGGGCAATCTCAAGCAATGTGAGTTCTGGGCACGGAAAATCGATGGAGACGGCAACGGCCCTGTCCGGGTCCGCGTGGAGGGCAAGTCGGAGGCCGCCGGAGGTACGAGCGACGCCGGCAGGGGCGGCGACGGCGCTTTCTGGCGCCACGAGGTCAAGCTCGCGTGGGAAGGGATCATCGAGATCAAGAAGGACCGGATGCCCCGTCTCTTCCTCGTGGCGAGCGGCTCGGAAAAGCTGAAGTGGGCGAATAAGAACCTGCCTGAATTGAAAGGCCAAGCCGACGTAACTGTTTTGGTGGGGGGCCACGCCATTGATCTCAGCTGTGGGGTCCGCTACGGCATCATCGGCGAGCGAGTCGTAGGGGACGAGGCCGGTGATTCCAAGGCGCCCGCGGAGCGGCCGCAGCAAGTCCTGACCGAGGCGGGTCGCCAGCTCACCGAGATGCTCGGGCCGCCTTTCCTGGTGTTCCGCGACAAGGTCCAGGAAGAACTAAGACTCTCCGACGAGCAGAAAAAAAAGCTGGAGAAACGGCTCCAAGCCACGCACCAGCACACGATGCAATTATTCGAGAGACTCGTCGACAAGGAACCAGAGGAACGGGAGAAAGAACTCCAGGCCTACAGGGAGAAAGCCCATGAGAACCTGACGGCGTTCATTGAGGGCCTGCTTCAGGAAGAACAGCTCAAACGGCTGCGGCAGGTGATGCTCCAGCAAGACCGCTTGTTCGCCCTCCTCGGCAACCCGGAGGTCGCGAAGGAGTTGGAAATCACCGACAAGCAAAGGCAACAGTTCGTCGAAGTCGCGCAGGAGTTCCAGAAAAAGTTCGAGCCGCTGATAAAAGAGGCCCAGAAAGGCGGCAACTCGCAGGAGATCGGGCCGAAGATCAGGAAGATCCGCAAGGAACAGGAGGAACGAATCGAGGCACTCCTGAATGACGCCCAGAAAAGGCAGTGGAACGTAATGCTAGGCAAGCCGTTGAACCTGGGCGACTGATTTACTGTTCCGGACCCAATAATCGTTACTGAACGATCAGGACAAATGACAAAAAGAGGCCTTTGATCAAGGATGAGCTGCCGCTGCGACGCGCTCCGCCGCTAGTTCGCGCGGGTGGGGTTTCACCGCGCGGCTCGGAAGCGACGTAAGCACGACGCAAATGGTTTCGCTCGCAGGGTCGGCCCAGCAGAGCGTGCCCGTTGAGCCGGTATGGCCGAAGGTTCGCTCAGAACATCCGGAACTGCCGGACTCTTTGCCAACGGCAAATCCCAACCCTCGCGGCGTGAATCCCGCCGGATTGTGGTTCTTGATCATCAGCCGCGCCGTTTCGGGCTTAATGGCTTTGCCGCGGGCTCCCATGAACTCAGCCAAAAACCTGGCAAGGTCCGGCGCGGAAGCGTGTGTTCCTCCCCAAGGAGCGCCCAGCTTCCTCCAGTAGGGACTGTTCCAATCCCAATCCTTGGCCTTAGGATCGCCGCTCCCCGATTCGGGCGCGGCCCCTTCCGTCTGGCAGGGCACCATCTCTTCCAGCTTGAAGCGCCCAAGGCCATGAGCCGAGTGCTTCATGCCCAAGGGCTGAAAGACACTGCGCTCGACGAGCGTGAGAATGTCCGACTCGCTGATCGTCTCCGCAATCCGCGCGGCCAGCAAGATCCCCATGCTCGAATATTGATACCGGGCGCCGGGAGCGAAACCGAGGTGCGTGCGAATAGCCTGTTCGGCGAACTCCCGCAGCGGCGCATGCTGCTTGCGCAGTTCGTTGTTATTGGCCAGCTGATCGGGCAAGCCGGAGACGTGCGTCAGCAAGTGACGGATCGTCACGTCGTCCCGCCCATCGCCTGTGAATGCGGGCAAGAACTTTTTCACGCGGTCATTGAGCTGGAACTTCCCTTGATCGAATAGGGTCATGACCGCTGTCACGTTGATCGGCTTGGAAATGGAGCCGAGCAAGAACATCGCGTCGCCCGAGGCCGCCCCGCCGAAGTGGCGTGTAAACGACTCGTTTCTTTGAACCACGTGCAGCACGGCTGTATCCACTTGCTTTGCTGCCGTGGCCCGCTCCAGCACTGCGGCCGCCTCATCACAGCGCTCCCCGCGCAAGGCTGCCAACAAGGGGGAAGCGTTAACAATGGCCAAGGCCGTCCCAAGAAACGTGCGTCGCTGTATCACACCGGCTCCTCCCCGAGGGCAGTCGGATTGAACTGTGGGGGCCGGCGGGGCGCGACCAGCCGCGCTAGTATAATTACCGGACTCACGGCAATCAGTGACGAGCATCTCTTGGCATCACGAGATTTTTCCCAGGATTTTGCTCATTTCGGTGGCGGAAAAGGATCGAAGCGTCTCCGTGGTGACATTCTCTCGTGAACTCAACGAAAGCATTGCTGCCGTCGCAGTTTCGTCGTCCGGGGCGTCGAAAATGATGAGTCCGTCGTGAGCCCCCATGCACCAATACTGTTCCTTGACCTCGATGCCATGTTTCTTGGCGTGCGATTTGAAGTCGGCTGCTCGCTTGCATGTATCCTTGATGTCCTTGACACCACGCTCGGTGAACTTGATAAGCGTCAGATAGGTAGCCATGAGTCGTTTCTCCTTCGTTGCAGCATGAAAAGAACTCCCGTGGTGGTTATTCTATGCTGGTCACTGCCGGCATACTTGGAAACCGTGCGACTGGAACTCTCATCGGCCGCCCAGCACCTCCTCCACCTCTCACGGAATCGTATATCGCGTACCACGGACGACGATGCCGCCACGTTGGCCTGGAATGACGGAGTCGTATCTTTCCGCGAAGACCGGGGGAAGGGGCCGAGCCTTCTCTGGCGCCAACCAGAGACGCAGTAGGTGACGTTTACGCTCCGGCTCTGGCCAATCCTCGAAGGCAGTGCGGTCGTGTAACAAAGTGTGGTTGTGTACGAGTTGAACGTCGCCCGTTTGTAACTCCATTTGAAAATGCAAGGCAGGATCGTTGGCCAACTGGTCGAATAGGTCCAAGGCCTCGATCTGTTCCGGCGTTAATGGCGGCACTTCAGGAAACCGCCTTGCCGATTCAATGTAACTGCGCTGGTAGACGGTCGAAAGCAAACCTGCATACCAGTTAAACACCGGTATACAAAAGAATGGTTTTGGCCGTCGGGGATTTCCCCGCGCCGATCGGTTTCGATGCGCTCGAACAGTATTCGGGACAGATCAGGACGGCGCTTACGCATTTCATTAAAAATGGTCACGGAGCTGACCAAACTCGACAGCCCTCCATACTTGGCCGGATGCAAGCACAACAGGCCAACCACATCACAGGAATCGGTGTGATAGTTCTGCCGTTCCCGAGTCTGGTAGATGCGAACATTGGGGTCCTGGCTCGTAATCCCCAAGTCTTTCACGTGACCGAGAAGGTGTCCGTGCCTGTTTTGCGAGCGCAAGTTCCCCAAATGCAGGCCGAGTCCCAAAAAGGCGATTGCCGACAAACGTCGGCCCCATCGTTCGACCGGCAGACCGCGCAGCAGGACAAAACCGCGGCCTTCCAGGATTTCGTGAAGGAGGCCGGACAAGCGCTGCTTCAGCGCCGGCAATGGGAAATCGTCCGGACGAATGGTCTGCCAATCAATTTCCATCTGCGTCAGCTGTCGGCTCGCGAATTCTACCTCTACAAGCTCGTCCGGTGTCAAGGGCTCGATCCATTGGGCCAGTTGGCCTGCTTCCGACGACATGGGCCATTGTGGGCGAAGTGATTTTCCTCGGCGAGTTCCTCCAACTCTTTCTCAAGCTCCTTGGTTTCTATCGAAGTCATCGGCTTGCTGAACTTAATGCCGGATTGTTTCTGTAATCCTTATGCGACTTAATCACGCTTCTAAAATGGTTGTCGAGTGTTCTAACCCCCTGGACGCGGCAGCGAGTCTCCAGATTTTGGCGACACTTAGACCTTTGCCCATGGGTGGAGAAACGCTGAGTACTTTTGGAATAAGGCTCGCCATCTGACTGGGTTGCGAAATCCGCACTTCCGGAACAACCAGCATCCTTCAACTCTTCAATCCGTACAGTCAATTCTCAACTACTTCGGGCCGTAATAGGCTGATTCTTCCACAAATTCCGATTCGATAACAGGAGTGGACCGCTTTCTCCCGAATGGGTCAGTTTGACAGACGGTTCAGGCAATTATGCCTATGCTGGCACCTTCAAGGATGAAATTATGGGCTTCGGGAAAGCTTCTATCTGTTTGGGTTTTTGGCTGGTGGCCGCAATGACCGTTTGGCCGCCCTCGTCGGTTCGGGGGCAAACTGGGGCGGAGAGCAGCGTCGGCTACATTGATAGCGCGATCCCACGGACTCAATTGCGACTGCGTGTGGACGCGGCCTACAACGACAACCGGCCTGACCGCGTCGAATTCTTTTATGCCAAGTACAGCTTCCTCGGAGGTCCCGGCCCGCCGCTGGCCGAGAAACGGGTCGATTACCAGGAGATTGATCCCGGCGTGGAATACGCCTTTAGCGATCGCTTTTCCATTTTCGCGGATTTCCCCACCCTGCTGACCAACCCGCTCTCCAACGCCAACAGCACGGGTTTCGCGGACATGGATGCGGGCTTCAAATACGCCCTCGTTGCCTGCGACGATCGCTTCCTGACTTTTCAGTTGAGGACCTATATCCCCACCGGCGACTCCCGCTTGGGACTCGGCACCAACCACACCACTCTGGAACCGGCCTTGCTGACTTACCAGCGCCTCACGGATCGGTTGGCGCTCGAAGCGGAATTCAGAGACTGGATTCCCTTGGGTGGAACCGACCTGGCCGGCAACGTGATCCGCTACGGTCTGGGGGTCAGCTATGACGTTTACCAAGGAGACCGCTTGAGGGTGGCTCCCGTCACCGAGGTCGTCGGCTGGACGATCCTTTCCGGCAAGGAGTCAATCAAGACCCTCATTCTCGATGCCTCGGGAGAAACGATTGTCAATGCCAAGGTGGGTGTACGCATCGACTTCGGCCGGTACTTCGACATGTATGCCGGCTATGGTCGAGCGTTAACCGGAGACGTTTGGTACAAGGATATCATGAGGTTCGAGTTTCGGTTGCATTTCTAAAGAATGACCGGATTTAGGCTCATCCACCCTTCTGAATCTTTTCCAGAAGTTTCCTGAAGTCTTCCCGATTCTGAAGAGCCTTGAAAGGTTCTTGATTTAGTTGATCCCGGTCCTTGAATCCCTTCCGAACCGCCTCCTCCAGATGAATCATGGACCGGGTTTCATATTGGCCGGCCAGGGACTGTCGCTCGGCCGGCGCCAGCATGGGATCCTTTCGCGCTTGTTCGGCGCAGCGCGCCAAGAAGCCGCTAGCCAAGAAATCATCCTTTCCCATGTCCGTCAGGATGGCGGGCAGTTCCTCGGCCGTCTTGGCGGCACGGGCATGGTCGCCCAACCGCAGCATGGTTTCCGCCAGATACTCATGCTGGTCGCGCAGAGCCCGCAAGTAGGTGGGATTCTCCGGGTTGGGCTTCAAGGCGACGCGCACCAAGGCCATACCTTCTTCCAGATATTGCCGCGCCTGGGACAGCTCCTCTTCGTTTCTCGGTCGCTTCGTTTGTAACAACGCCCAGCCCAGGTTGCCAAGAGCCATGCCCTGGCTGCCCCGATAATCGGGGACGTCGGAGTTCTCCTCGGCTAGTTTTTTGAAGACGTCCAGCGATTTGTGCCAAGCCTCGACCGCCGCCTGTCCCCGATCTTCCCGCGCTAGCACTATGGCCAGGTTGTTCTGAGTATTGGCCCACTCCTTCCGGTACACCGGAATGCCGGGATAGTAGACCATCAGGCGGTCAAACCGCTCCAGAGCTTTGCTTTGGGCTTTCTCCGCGTCCGGATAGCGGCGCAGGTTTTCCAGCAGAAAGCCCAGGTTGTTATAACTTACGCCCAGTTCATATTGGTAGTCCGGATTCGACGGGTTTTTTTCAACCAAGTCTTTTTGGAGACGGATGGCTTGCTGATATGCATCTTCAGCCTGGTCGGGCCGGCCGTTGATTCGCAGCGCCGGGCCGATGTTGAGATACGCACGGGCCAGGTGCCGCCGGTATTCCGCCGTCTCCGGATGCTCCTGGACCAATTTGTCCAAAAGTTCGATAGCGAGATGGAATTCTTTCTCCGCCTCCTGGGGCCGACGGGTGTCCTTGAGCAGGATGCCCAGATTATAGTGACAGCGGGACAGATCCTTGCGGTAATCAGCGTTGCCTGGGAATTCGGCCACCAACTGACTTTGCAAGTTTTCGGCCAGGTCGTAGGCCTGGCGAGCTTCGGCCGGTTGACTTCGGAGGCGCAGGATTTCGCCGAGATAACAGTAGCTGTCCGCCATGATTTGGCGGAACCGGGGGTCGGCGTGACTGTTCGGCGCCAACCGATCAAGGAGGGCAATCGCTTGATCATAGGCTTCCGCAGCCTGGTCATTCTCCCCAAGCAACCGAGAGATGTCCGCCAAGCGTTTGTAAGCCAGCCCCGTTTCCTGGCGGAGTTCGGGATCGTCGCTTTTCTTTTCCAGAAAGGCCGCGTAATAGGCCTTGGCCTTGACCAGTAAGGCGCGGCGTTTCTTCTCCATGCGCGGCTCGTTGGCCAAATCTTCCTGAGCGACTTCCGTGAGCATGTCGTTGACCGCTTGGAGTGCCGTCTGGAAGTTGGCTTCGGCCTGCCGGCGTTGCTCCTTCGTCCGCGCCTCTTCCCGCCAAATCAGCACGGTGCTGATCGCCAGGGCTACCAGCACCGTCACCACAAGGGCAGTCATGCCGGCCACCCACGGCTTGTGCCGCCGCGCCCAGCGGCCCACACGTGCCAGCCAGGGATCGCGGAAGACGCCCACAGGCTCGTCGGCCAGCCAATGCTCGATATCGTCGGCCAGGGCGCGCGGCGAGGCATAGCGGTCCTTCGGCTGGAGGGCCATCGCTTTCAGGCAGATCGCCTCCAGCGGCGGAGGAGATTCCGGGTTGATTTTCCGTGGCGGAGGAAAATCGCCTTTTTGAATATTATGCAGGAGCCGACCTATGTCCGAATTGTTGAATGGAGCCTTTCCAGTCAAAAGGCAATAGAGAGTCGCCCCCAGGCTGTAGACGTCGGTGGCGGTGCCCATGGAATCGGTTCGCCCGGCCGCCTGCTCGGGACTCATGTATTGGGGCGTGCCGATGGTCTGGCCCAGGAGC
>DASZFN010000806.1:0-6540 GCA_035939715.1 Gemmataceae bacterium
TCCGGCGCGGCGTTGTATGGAGAGAGCTGAATGAACCTATGGAACGGGGCCGGCATCAGGGCAAAGGCGGGTGCTTCGGAATTTGGTACTTGCGCATTTTTCCATAGAGCGTGGTCGGCTTCACGCCCAGTTCCGCGGCAGCACCGGCTGACCCATAGATCCTGCCGTGGCAACGCGCGAGCGCATCTACAATAGCGGTTCGTTCCAGTGCGGCGAGTGCAGTTCGGGACCTGGAATTAGAGGTAGCAGCCAGTTCAGGTTTCAGCCAGCGCGGATCGATTTGCAAGCTCTTGCCTGAACTGACGATGACGGCGCGCTCGATGATGTTTTCGAGCTCACGCACATTGCCCGGCCAGGGATAGTCCATCAATAACTTCAAGGTCGTGGGACTGATCGCTTCGATGGTTTTGTTCATGCGCCGTGCAAAGGTCAGGAGAAAGTGCCGGACCAGATCGGCAATATCGCCCTGGCGTTCACGCAAGGGCGGGACATGGATGGGAAACACATTGAGCCTGAAGAACAGATCGGCCCGGAAACGTTCCTTGGCAATGGCTTGTGCCAGGTCCTGATGCGTGGCAGCGATGATTCGTACGTCCAGCGCAATCGGTTCCGTCCCGCCGACGCGCTCGATGGCGCGATCTTGCAGGACGCGCAGGAGCATAACCTGCGCATCGAGAGGCAATTCTCCGACCTCGTCCAAAAAAATCGTGCCTCGATCGGCCAGCTCAAAGCGCCCGATGCGGCGCCGCGCAGCTCCTGTGAAAGCGCCCAGCTCATGTCCGAACAATTCACTGGCAATCACGCCCGGGGCAAAGGCAGCGCAGTTGACAGCAACAAGCAGCCGGCCGCGGCGCGGACTGAGCTGGTGGATGGCGCGGGCGACGAGCTCCTTGCCGGTGCCGGTCTCGCCCAGGATAAGCACCGTGCTGTCCGTCTGTGCGACTTGCTGGATTGCCAGCCGGACGGCCTTCATCGCCTGGCTGTCGCCGGTCAATAGGCGGAGATCGCGCTCCGTTCTAGCCTCGTCACGCAGGTAGGTCGTTTCGCGCTGAAACCGTTCCAGCTCAGCCACCCTGGTCTTGAGCTGAGCAATGGCGACGTCGCGCTCGCGACAGCCTTCGCACAAGGAATCGGCCATGTAGACATACTAGCAATCTTGCAGACGAACAGGAGGTAAGCCAGGCAACAGAGAGTCTCCTCAGTAATTCCTGTTGCCGCGAGGCAATCTCAGGTAAAATGCTGCTTCCCAAAGCGAAATTTCTTCTGGGGCGCGCTTCGTTTTTCCTTTGCCAACGCCTTTTCTATGGGTGGCCTCATGCCTGCCGAGCCGAGAGAGGACAGCCGGTCGCTGGGGCGTTATCGAGACTACCTGTGCTTGCTGGCTCGGCTCCAGTTGGATGCGGGTTTGCAAAGCAAGCTGGACGCCTCGGATGTGGTGCAGCAGACGCTCCTGGAAGCGACACAGGCCATGCCGGGGTTTCGCGGGCAGAGCGATGCCGAGCTGACGGCGTTCTTGCGCAGGATTCTTGCCAATAACCTGGCCGATGCCGTCCGCCGTTTTAGCGCGGCCGCCAGAGACATGACCCTGGAGCGCTCGCTGCAAGCGGGCATCGAGCAGTCTTCCTCGCGCCTCGAGGCGTGGCTGGCGGCCGAGCAGTCGTCTCCCAGTGAACAAGCTATGAACCGCGAGCAATTGCTTCGGTTGGCCGGCGCGTTGGCGGAGTTGCCGGCCGACCAGCGCAAGGCCGTGGAGTTACATCACCTGAAGGGATGGTCGTTGGGCGAGGTGGCCGAGCACATGGGCCGGAGCCGGGCGGCCGTCATGGGGCTGGTGTTTCGCGGCATCAAGAAGCTGCGCGAGCAGCTCGATGAGGAAAGCTCTGAGCAAAGCGATGGAGTCTAAGACGGACAATACCGAGCTGAGAGAGCGACAGCTCCAGGAAATTCTCCTCCGCTACGCGGATGCACGGGAAGCAGGCCAGACCCCGGATGCAAAAGAGTTCATCGCCCGCCATGTGGAGTTTGCAGCCGAGCTGGAAGAGTATTTTGCGGGGCTGCGGCAACTGGACGAGGTGGCCGCGCCGCTGCGCGAACTGGTTCAACCCGCCGTGGCGCGGCAACTGGGCGATTTCCGGCTCTTGCGCGAACTCGGCCGCGGCGGCATGGGCATTGTTTACGAGGCGGAACAGATCTCCCTGGACCGGCGCGTGGCGCTCAAGGTTCTTCCCTTTGCGGCCATGCTCGACTCCAAGCAGCTTCTCCGCTTCAAGAACGAAGCGCAGGCAGCCGCTCATCTCCATCATGAACATATCGTCCCCGTCTATGCCGTCGGCTCGGAGCGGGGTGTCCATTACTTCGCGATGCAGTTTATTGATGGCCAGTCTCTGGACACACTGCTGCGCGACTTGCGGCGCCGGGAGGGGCTGCACACCCAGGATCAGAGATCAGAGGTCAGTGATCAGAGGTCAGAGAAGGTACCCACCACCTCGAACGTAGGGGCGCGCTCGACGCCGGCCACAACCTCAGCACACGCATTTCTGTCCACCGAACCGGCGCCGGGCGACGCCGATTATTTCCGCCTGGTGGCGCGGCTTGGGATTCAGGCGGCGGCGGCCCTGGAGCACGCCCACGAGCAGGGGATTATCCACCGCGACGTCAAGCCGGCCAACCTGCTGGTGGACAATCGGGGCCATCTGTGGATTACCGATTTCGGCCTGGCCCGTTGCCAGACCGACCTGGGACTGACCATCAGCGGCGACCTTGTCGGCACACTGCGGTACATGAGCCCGGAGCAGGCCCTGGCCCGAAGCGGCACGGTGGACCATCGCAGCGATATCTACTCCCTGGGCGCCACTCTCTACGAGCTGTTAACGCTGCAGCCTGCCTTCGCGGGACAGGACCGGCACGAGTTGCTTCGCCAGATTACCTTTGAAGAACCGCGTCCGCCCTCCCGGCTTCGCAAGAATATTCCTGCCGATCTGGAGACCGTGGTGCTCAAGGCCATGGCCAAGGAGGCAGACAGCCGCTACGCCACGGCCCGCGAGCTTGGCGAGGACTTGCAGCGTTTTTTGAGCGATCGACCTGTGCTCGCCAAGCGGCCGACGCTGGTGCACCGCCTGCGCAAGTGGCTGGCCCGGCACAAGGCCATGACCGCCGGCGCTATGATCCTCCTCCTGCTGACTACCGTCGGTCTCGCGGCGGCTACCCTGCTCATCTGGCAGAAGGAAGAAGAAACCCGGCGAGCACTAGACGACAGTCGGACAAGTGAACACCTGGCAGAAGATCAACGCGAGCTGGCCCAGAAGCGCGAGCGGCTGGCGCATCGTTATCTCTATGCGGCAGACCTGAACCTGGCCTACCAGGCCGGGAAGGACCGGCAGCCCGCGCGTGCGCTGCGCTTGCTGGAACGGCACCGGCCGGCGGCGGGGAACGAAGATCTCCGCGGCTTCGAGTGGTATCACCTGCTGAGCGTGTGTGGCCGAGGCCAGGCCATGATCTTGCGGGGGCATGGCGGCTCGGTCGTTACCGTCGCGCTGTCCCCGGACGGCAAGAGACTCGTGTCGGGGGGTGAAGACGGCGGCGCGTGGTTATGGGATACGACTTCCGGATTGGGCCATGTCATCGCCGGAGCGAACCAAGCGAAGGTCAAGGCCGTGGCGTTCGCGGCCGACGGACAAACCGTGGCCGTAGCCCGGGAAAGTGGGGCACTGATCCTTTGGGATTCAACCAAAGATAGGGAGCAGGCCCGGCTCGACAAAGCTCCGCAGGGGCCACGTTCCCTGGCGTTCTTCAGGGACGGCAAAAGATTAGCGGTTAACTTCAATGGAGGCGTTCAGTTATGGGACACCACCTCGGCCAAGCTTCTGGCCATTCTGCGGGAGAGCGGTTACGAAGTTTACTCGACTGCCGTTTCGCCCGATGAACAGACTATTGCTGTGGGAGATAACAAGGGCAAGGTACGGCTTTGGAAGTCTCCCTTCGGGGCGAGGCCCCCGACCATTCTCGGAGGCCACCAGGCCTACGTGTTGGGACTGAGCTTTTCCAAAGACGGGCGGCGGCTGGCCTCGGCGGCCGATGACGGCACGGTGATGCTCTGGGACCTGGCGACCGGGCACGGCAGTGCCGCCGAAAACGTCCATACCGGCTCCGCGCACGGCGTGGCTTTCTCCCCCGACGGCGCACACTTGCTTTCCTGTGGAGAGGATGGCTCCGTGCAGATCTGGAGCATCGGCACGCACGAGCGACTGGTTCGGGGTTATGCCGATGAGATGCATGCTCTTAGTCTTTCGGCCGACGGGCGGATCCTTGCGACAGGACATAACGACGGCACGATTGGTTTATGGCGTGTCGATGAAATGCAGGCGGGCGAGGAATTGCTGCGGCATGGGAATCCAGTGAACTGCATTGCCTTTAGCCGCGACAACCAAACGCTGGCCTCCGCGGGCGCGGAACGCCGCGACCAGAACGCCATCGTTAAGCTCTGGGATGCGTCCACCCCAAGCCGCAAGCGACAGACCTCGCTTCGGGAAACGGGACGCCTGGAGGCATCGAAGGCTTCGTTACATGGCTTGTGCTTCTCGCCGGATGGCCGGCTCCTGGCTGCCGCGGGCGTAGCAGGAAGCATTCACTTATGGGAGGCCGAGACCCGCCGCCTCGTCAAGGTTCTCCCCGGGCATGTGGGAGTAGTCTGGTGTGCGGCATTCTCACCTGACAGTCAGGTTCTGGCCACGGCCGGATACGCTGATAAGCTGATCAAACTATGGAAGGTCTCCACCGGAGAATGCCTGGGCGATCTGCGCGGGCACTTGGAAAGCGTTTGGTCGGTTGCCTTCTCTCCGGACGGTCGCACGCTTGCTTCAGGGAGCCGCGACGGCACTGCCAGAATTTGGGATCTTGCGGACTTCCAGTCAAGCATTATTCCAACGCAGCACAAGGGCTGGGTTTGGGCGGTGCAGTTCGCCCCGGACGGTCAGACGCTGGCCACGGCTTCCCAGGATAGGACGGTGGCATTATGGGATACCCACACCTGGCGGCAGCGCGGCAAGCCGCTGCAGGGGCACACGACTTTTGTCCGCGCGCTCGCCTTCTTTCCGGATGGCAAGACTCTGGCGACCGGCAGCGACGATCGCACCGTGAAGCTTTGGGATCTGGAGACAGGCCAGGAACGGGCGACGCTTTTAGGACACACCCACACCATTAGCTCCCTGGCCGTCTCTTCAGACGGCCGGCTGCTCATCTCGGGAAGCTGGGACGGCACCGTGCGCCTGTGGCGCGCTCCGGAAGAACGTCGCGATGGCGCCCCCATGCACGAGCAGATCGACGGCATCGATGCTCCTTAAGCAAAAATTTTCCACGCGGCGCGCTTACTTCTTCCGCCGCAAACGCCATTTCTTTCTAGACGGTTAGTGTGGGCCGGATAACTTCCCGGCTTCAGAAAACTGAACGGAAACCTCTTTGCTGAAGGAGATCCTATGCGCGCTATCAAGCTCCTGGGTATCGTGGCCTTTCTGCTTGCCGTCACGCTGCTGGCGGGACGCCTCGTCACGGCAAGGGGTGAACCACCGCAGAAGAAAACAAACACCGAGGTCAAGGCCGCTGCAGAACAGTCCGGCGAAGCGCCGGTGATGGTCTGGGTGCGGCGGCAGATCGGCTACCAGGATAACCCGCTGCAAAGCGAGTTCAGCATCAACGGCGCGACGGTCGACGTCTTCACCTCGGACACCCAGAAGACGATCGGCAAGCATCTGAAGAAGGGCTGGAATGACATCGCCATTGAAACCACGCCCCAGCAACCCGCGAGCAATAACAACTCCCTGTCGTTCTCCATCGGGCCGGTTTCCAGGGACAAGAACGACAAGCAGGTCATGATGCCCCTCTGGAATTTCGGCAACAGCACGGACTGGGAGTACAAGGACGGCAGGTTTTCCCATGCCACCGGTCCCGACGTGAAGACAGTGACGCTCTCCTACCACGTCTATTTCGCGGGTCTGGAGCATGAGAACCGGAAGTTGCGGGCAGGGGATTTCTTCCTGCAGGGCAAGCCCGAGATCAACTACTTGAACGTGCCCGTGACGGCGACGGTTTTCGTCAATGACACGCCGCTCAACAGTTTCATCCTGGCCGAACGCCAGATCGTGATCACATCGCTCCTGAAGAAGGGCAAGAACGAAATCAAACTCGTCTCCAGTCGCGTGGCCAACGCCATCCTGGCAAACGACATCACCTTGAGCGTGGCCGGACCGGCCGAGTACAGCGTGCCCCGGCGTAAGTACGAAGCCAAACCCATTGTCGAGGTCAAGGCCATGCAGGGCTGGGAGCACCACAAGAAGACGGGCCAGCTCGTGGGCAAGGCCGATCCGAATGCAAAAACCATCGAGCGCGTCATCCCCTTCTTCCTGGACGAGGCGCCGGCCGCAGCGGACAGGTAGGGGAAACCGTCAAGCCGTCTGTTCCGGACTCCGCATTCATTCCATGCAGAAGGAAGTGGCATCATGTTCCTAACATGGTCTCTGAAATCGGTTCAGCGCTTACCACGCGACC
>DASZFN010000807.1:0-3287 GCA_035939715.1 Gemmataceae bacterium
GGAACCCGGCAACCAGGACGGCCGTCTCGCCAGGGATCGGAATGCCGGCGTTCTCCAGGAGCACGCCGAAAAACAGCACCGGATAGCCGTAATGCGAGTATTCCTTGAGGAATTCCTGGATCAGCTCCATGTCCGGGTTCCTAGATTAAATCAGCACGCGCCATCTTGCAGCAACGTCTCCGCCGGGCTTGTCCCGGTGGAGCCACGAATTGACGGCCGCTGACAGTCGTCGCTCCACGGGGTCGAGCCCCGTGGCGGCGATAACTTCCAAAGCAACGGAACTGGCTGCCAGTCACCGGTCCACGGGGGCAAGCCCCGTGGTGCCAGTCCGGGCTGCCAACGAACAGGATATCCCTTGATCCTGCATTAGGATAGCCTACTAATCCTTAGAACCGATGCTCATGAGCGCAGAGAACCCAGCTTTCTAATCCCCTGCGCGGGCCATCTTGACGGACAGGACCAGGCGCGAGACGCTAACGAGTACCATTCTTATGAAAGGCTGCAGGAGAAGGCATGCTTCGCTTAACTGATCTCCGCGAAATCTTGCGCTATGTGCCGCGCTTCCGGGACAAGGTCTTCGTTATTGCCGTCGATGGGGCCGTTGTCGAGGATGAGAACTTCGGCAACATTCTGCTCGACATTTCGCTGTTGCGCAGCCTGCGTATCGCCGTCGCCCTGGTGCATGGGGCCGGGCAGCAGATCCACAAGCTGGCGCAGCAAGCGGGCCTGACGCCATCCAATGTGGACGGCACGGGGATAACCGACGCCGCCACCCTGCAGGTCGCCGTCAGCGCGGCCAACCGGGTGACGCACGAGATTCTCGAAGGGCTTTCCGCCAACGATCTGCGCGGCGCCTACAGCAATGCCCTGGTCGCCCATCCCGCCGGCATTCTGCAGGGCGTCGATCACCAGTTCACCGGCCGCGTCGAGCGCGTGGACATTTCCTTGCTCCAGGCCCTGCTCGACCACGACGTGGTGCCGGTCATTGCGCCCCTGGGCTGCGACGGCGAGGGGCACACCTACCGGCTCAACTCCGACGCCGTGGCCGTGGAAGTGGCCAAGGCCTTACACGCCGTCAAGCTGATTTACATCACGGTGCATTCGGGCATTTATTGCGGCGGCGAGTTGCTGCGGCAACTGACCATCGAGGAGGCCGACGCCATTCTCAAGAAACGCCGCGACGAGGTGTCCGTCGAAACCGTTTCCAAGCTGCAACACGCCATGCGGGCGGCGCGCGACGGCGTGCCGCGCGTGCACATCATCGACGGCCGGGTCGAGGAAGGCTTGCTTGCCGAGGTCTTCTCGAACGAAGGCATCGGCACGCTGGTCCACGCCAACGAGTACCAGGCGATCCGCAAGGCGCAGAAGAAAGATGTGCGCTCGATTTATGCGCTCATTCAAACGGGTATCGAGAACGATGAACTGCTGCGCCGCACCCGCACCGAGATTGAGCGGCAGATCGAGGACTTCTTTATCTTCGAGGTCGATCGCAGTCCCGTGGCCTGCCTGGCGTTGCATGTCTATCCCGAGGAGAAAAAGGCCGAGGTGGCCTGCGTCTGTGTCGATCCGAAGTATGAAAACCAGGGGATCGGCGCCAAGCTGGTGCAGTTTGCCGAGACCCAGGCGAAGGGGCGCGGCGTCGGCCGGCTGTTCTGTCTGTCCACGCAAGCGGTAAATTATTTCGTGCAGAAGGGCGGGTTTCGGCTCGGCGTACCGGATGACTTACCGCCCTCCCGGCGTGAACGCTACGATAAAAGCGGCAGGCGGTCCCAGGTCCTGATCAAGGATGCCTGAACGGCAAGATTTGCGTTTGCTTCGGCAGAGAGCCAGGGTTAGCATCGATATAGGTTTGCACGGAACCTTACCGGCGCGAAAAGGAGACTTTGACATGCTGACCTTCTGGGGCAACGGCCAACGGTTTTGCGACGGCATCACACGCCGCAGCTTCCTCAAGATCGGCGCCTTCGGCGCCGGACTCACGTTGACCGAAATGTTGCGAGCGCGCTCCACGGCAGCGGCGACCGGCTCCCAGCGGCCCAGGTCAGCCATCATGATTTACCTGCCGGGCGGGCCGTCGCACATCGATACCTATGACATGAAGCCGGATGCCCCCAAGGAATTTCGCGGCGAATTCAAACCGATCGCGACGAACGTGGCCGGCGTGCAGATCAGCGAATACTTCCCGCTGCAGGCGGCCATGTGGGACAAGCTGGCGGTCATCCGTTCGCTGGTCTCGGTGGAGGAACACTCCGATTCGCTGGTCTCCACCGGCTACAGCGAGGCGCGCAACCAGACGGCGCACCATCCGTCGTTTGGCGCGGTAGTCTCCAAGCTTCGCGGCGTGACTCATGAAGAGATCCCGCCCTTTGTCAGCCTGCGCGGGCTGTCGCGAGGGCTGGAGCCGGGTTATCTCGGCGTGGCCCATCGGGCGTTTACGCCTTCCGGTCCGGGATTGCAAAATCTGCGCCTGGCCCAGGGAGTGAGCGACGCACGCCTGGAGGACAGGAAGAACCTGCTGGCTCATTTCGACGACGTGCGCCGCGACATCGACGCCACGGGCACCATGAAAGGCCTGGATGCCTTCACCGTGCGCGCCTTCGACATGGTCGCCTCGGGAGCGGTGCGGAAGGCGCTCGATCTGAACAACGAGGAGCCGCGCTCGCGCGACCGCTACAAGGGGCTCGAGCAATTTCTTACGGCCAGGCGGCTCATTGAAGCGGGCGTCGGCTGCGTGACGTTGAGCATCGGGAGCTGGGATACGCACGGCGACAACTTCCGCAGCTTGAAGCGCCAGCTTCCGCAACTGGACCGCGGCATTGCCAATTTGATTCAGGACCTGCACGACCGCGGCCTGGAAAACGACGTCGTGACCGTGATGTGGGGCGAGTTCGGCCGCACGCCCAAGATCAACGGCGGCGCCGGCCGCGACCACTGGTCGCCGGCCATGTCGGCCCTGGTTGCCGGCGGCGGGCTAAAGATGGGACAGGCCATCGGCGCTACCAGCGCCCGCGGTGAACAGCCCCGCGACCGACGCTACACGGTGCAGCAGGTTTTGAGCACTCTCTACCAGGCCATCGGCATCGATCCGGCCCTCAGTTTCCTCGATGGCAGCGGGCGGCCGATGCATCTTCTCGATGAACGCCAGCCGGTGACGGAACTGATCTAAGTTAGAGCGTGCGATTCCGCAGCACACCAGCTGGACGCGCCGGTTTTGAAGTTGCGCTTTTCTCTATAGCCTTGGTCTCGCCAGACCCCTGCCGGCTCGTCCGGCAGGTGAAGCAGTTCGG
>DASZFN010000808.1:0-2475 GCA_035939715.1 Gemmataceae bacterium
CCGAGCATGGTCAGGAAACCGTCCTTGCGTCGACTGGCCTCTTTGAGATCTTCCTCGACTCGGACGTGCTTCTTCACATGGCGGGTCAAGCGGAAGAGTTCCACGAAGACCTTGACCTTTGCCCGCAGAACAGCCGGAATCACCGGCTTGACCAGATAATCGACATGTCCGAGAGTATCCGCTTCCGCAGGTGAAAATGCGGCGCTTTCAGTGCCGCTTATGAAAATGATCGGCGTGTGACGAGACCGCTCGCAGGCGCGAATCAATCTAGCTGTCTGAAGACCGTCCAACCCGGACAACTGCACATCAAGCAGGATGACGGCAAAATCGTCTCCCTCCAGGCGACGCACAGCCTCATGCCCGAACCCGGCGCGGATCAAACGATACGATTCACTATCAAGAATTGTTTCCAGCGCCAGCAACTTGGCAGGTTGGTCGCCTACAAGGAGGACATTTACGAGCATCTTACCAGTGCGTGCCATGCTTGACACTCCTTCGGCCCTTCATGGCCCCCGAAGTCTCATTGTATGGCAGCTAGCGCGCGGGCGTTAGCGAATCCCGGCATCGTCACAGACAGTACCAAAGATTCTTTGGCTGTTCTGCGAAGCTGCGTTGACCAACCTGCAGGGTTGCGAAAAGGTGAGTAGGTTACGGAGTCCGGGGACCTACATCCTGCCATTGCTGCCGCAGTGCCGGAACGCCGAGCCGATGCCGACGATGGCTCCGGCAAGACCGCCCAGGCCGGCGCCACTTGCGACACCCATGAGGACAGCAGGCAAGAGCACAGCGCCTGAGGCGGCGGCGAGCGCGGGGAGAATACCGGTCAACGGCAGCACGCCCGCCCCGATTAGCAGGCCCAAGATGCCGCCCGACCGCGCTCCCATTTTTGCCCCGTCCTTCGCGAACTCTAGATGTGCTGACATGGCTTGCTCCTTGGCTCACCCACCGGGTGAAAGCGAATGGCGTTCCAATGACATTTTTGACAAAGAGATTTCGCAACTGACTCGCCCACAAGGACTTCGGCAATGCTTGCAGGGCCACCGGCACCGCGAGGAAGCCAGCGTGTCGATGCCAAAGTGCCGCAGGGGTGGCACATGTGCCACGAATTCGGCACCACTGCGTAGACACTGGACTTTGCCACGAGTTGCGCGCGTGGCAAATACAATAAGTCGCCATGCCGATTCTTGTCACGGGAGGTGCGGGCTTCATCGGAAGCCATCTTGTTCGATTGCTCGTCGATCGCGGAGAACAAGTGCGGATACTGGAACGGCCCGGGGCCGCCGTGGGCCACCTGCCGCTGGATCGCGTCGAACTTGTCCGGGGCGACATCCGAGATCGGCAAGCGGTCGCCGAAGCCGTGCGAGGCTGCCGGCTGGTCTATCATCTCGCCGCGAATCCGAACTTGTGGACGCAAAAGCGCGGGCATTTCCGGCAGATCAACTACCACGGCGCGGTCAACGTCATCGAGGAATCGCTTCACGCCGGCGCTGAGCGCATCCTGCACACCAGCACGGAAAGCATCCTCACGCTGTCCCGTCAACAAGGCGCCATCACTGAACAGCAGTGCGTGCGGCTTGGCGACGCAATCGGCCCCTATTGCCGGTCGAAGTACGCGGCGGAACGTTACGCCCGAAGACTGGCCCAGTCAGGCAAGCCGATCGTCGTGGTGAATCCGACCATCCCGGTAGGCCCGGGAGACCTGGCGCTGTCACCACCAACGCGGATGATGTTGGATTTTTGCCGTGGCAGGCGCCGCGAGTACCTCAATGCCGACCTGAACCTGATCGACGTCCGCGACGTGGCCCTTGGGATTATGCTTGCCATGGAACGCGGCCGGCCGGGACAGCGCTACCTACTTGGCGGCGAGAATTTGTCGATTCGCATAATCTTCGAGCGGCTGGCGCGGCTGACGGGACAACCATTGCCCACTCGGCGAGTGCCGTACTTTGTCGCCCTGGCCGTTGCCTGTCTCGGCGAAATCATTGCCGACGTCTACACGCACTCGATGCCGGCAGCCACATTGACGGGTGTGAAACTGACGCGCAGGACCATGCACTTTGACGCTTCGCGCAGTCTGGGTGAGCTTGGCTTGAGGCCGAGGCCCGTCGATCAGTCACTGGCGGATGCGGTCGAATGGTTCGGCAAGATGGGATGGATAGGGCAGAAGCTCGGAGTCAGAGGTCAGAAGGCAGAGGTCGGCGGTCAGAAAAAAGAATAAGCCCACGCATTGCAATGCGTGGGCTTACCTCTGACAACTGATCTCTGACCTCTGGCTACCCGTTGCCCTCGTACTGGGCGATGCGATTGACTTGTTCTTCCTCGAAATCGTCGCCGACGTCGCCCGCCAGGCAGTATTGGAGGAGGTAGGCATCCTCGCCGCTGTCTTCGTAATAGCGACGCAGCACGCGCACGGCCTTGAAGCCTTGCGACTTGAAAAAGAGCTGGGCCGGCAGATTGGACTCGCGGACCTCCAGC
>DASZFN010000809.1:0-16763 GCA_035939715.1 Gemmataceae bacterium
AAACGCTGCCGCTATGGCACGATGGTGTATCCGTCGAACGATATCTACATTGGCCGGTCGTTCGAGCAGTACGGCGAATTCTCCGAAGCGGAGGTCGCCTTTTTTCGCCAGGCGGTCAAACCGGGATTCACCGTCCTCGACGTCGGCGCCAATATCGGCGCCCATACCGTGCCGCTGGCGCAACTGTCAGGGCGCGGCGGCCGGGTGCTGGCTTTTGAGCCGCAGCGCATTCCTTACTACTGCCTGTGCGGCAACATGGTTCTCAATAATCTCGGCAACGTGCTTTGTTACCAGAGCGGTGCCGCCGAGGTTGAAGGCACGATCAGCGTCCCCGAGCTGAATTACGACGCCGAGAGCAATTTCGGCGGCCTCGATCTCACGCGCGAGTATCCCGGCAGCGGCACCTATTCCGTGCCGGCGGTGCGCATCGACGGCCTGCAGCTAAAGAATTGTCACTTCATGAAGATCGACGTCGAAGGGATGGAGAAAAACGTTTTGGAAGGCGCGGTCGACACCATTCGCGCCCACCGGCCCATCCTCTATGTCGAAGACGACCGTCAGGAAAAGTCAGCCGCCCTGCGCGCCTTCATCGACTCCCTGGGCTACGTCATGCATCTGCACCTGCCTCCTTACTTCAACCCGGCGAACCTGGCCAATAATCAGCAAAACATCTTTGGCAACACCGTGTCGTACAATCTCTTCTGCTATCCCAAGGAGTCGGCCGCGCCGGTTGATCCGGCTGCTTTCACGATGCGGAAGGTTTAGTAACATGCCACCAAGTCTTCGGCAGCCCGGCACTCTTCTTCATGAATAATGACGTTTTCATGACACTCGGGGCAGCGGATGGCGCCGCGCGTGATCAGCGCCGTGAAGATCATGTCCTTGAACGTATCGCCGTTGCCCAGAGCGAACCAGGGGCCGTCCTCGATCATACGATCCAGGACTTCGTAAGCTGGGCTACTTGACGAGGCACTGAAGCGGAAGGGGCAATATGGGCAGACCAGTTCAATCGTCATGAGTGGTCTCCTTTTCTTTTCGAGATAATCTCCCGGTGGTACCGTGCTGCGTCGTTGCAAGTCCGATGCCGTGCCCCAGCTTGTCCTCGCTGTCGTTCTCACAAACGCTTCCAAGACGTTGTCCGATTGCAAGATGCTGACGACTGCAAGATCTGCACTACGGCCGCGCGCTAGAAAGGGAAGCGCATTCTTGGCCCAACTTTACAACCATTTCCCGGAACAAGTTACAAACATGAAGCCACTCACCTGGCACTTTGGGCCATGGCGCGCGGAACTAACAACACCAGTGCAACTTTGGGAAAATTGCAAGGGACTCGCCTTCTAACCCCCGGCTCAAAAAACGTGGCAAACTGGCAAACTCATTTTTTTCTGAACCGTAAGCTTAATCCCCACAAACAGTTGCGGAACAAAAATGAGTTTGCCAACCGTGGCAAACTCACCTGGCAAACTGGCAAAGTCATTTTGGCAGCGATGGCTCTTGAAACGCCCAGATTTTGAGCCCCGTCTTCCAATCTAATCCCCGCTTGAGAATGGCCTACCCCTATCGAATCTGCTAATTCAGCCGGACTTGACCGCGACCGCACCCCGAGTACACTTTGCGTCTCTGATCGCGCAGCCCCTGACGGAACGCGGGCTCGCTTCCCTTGTCTTCTCCCGAACGTCACGCAATGAGACGACACGGGCCTACCAGCCGCTGAGCAACGCCGGATCGGCAACCGATGCACGCCCTCCGGAGGAAGGATTCCATGCTCTTTTGCTCGCTGCAGTTTTTCGTTTTCTTCACGGCCGTGTTCCTGGTGTACTGGGCGGTGCCCTGGCACCAGTTCCGTGTGTGGCTGTTGATGCTGGCAAGTTTCGCCTTCTATGCCAGTTGGAATCATTGGCTGGCTTTGCTGATTTGCATCTCCACGGCCATGGACTACGTCATCGCGCTCGGCATGGACAAGAGCGCTTCCGAGCGTCAGCGCAAAGTTCTGCTCGGCATCAGCCTGGTCGCCAATCTCGGGCTGCTCTGCTATTTCAAGTACGCCAACTTTTTCCTGGCCTCGCTGGAGCAGGGTCTGCGCGCCGCCGGCGCTGAGGCCTCGTTGCCGGTCCTGAGCGTCGTGTTGCCGGTCGGCATTTCGTTCTACACCTTCGAGGCCATCAACTACACGATGGACGTCTATCGCCGCCGGATTCCGGCGGAGCGCAACCTCGGCAATTTCATGCTCTTCATAACATTCTTCCCGCACCTGATTGCCGGGCCCATTGTGCGGGCGCGCGACTTCTTGCCGCAGATCCGCCGCCGCAAGCGTTTTGACTGGGCGCGCATGCAGCTTGGCGTACAGTTCTTTCTCATGGGCCTCTTCAAGAAGCTGGCCATTGCGGATCGCATGGCCCTCTACTCCGGGCCGGTTTTCGAACATCCGGACCAATACAACACAGGCGCCATCTGGCTGGCCACGCTGGCCTTCGCGCTGCGCATCTACTGCGACTTTTCCGGCTACACGGACATGGCCCTTGGCTCCGCGCACATGCTCGGCTACAAGCTGGCGCGAAACTTCAACATGCCCTATCTGGCCGTGAATGTCTCCGACTTCTGGCGCCGCTGGCACATTTCGCTGTCGAGCTGGCTGCGCGACTACCTGTTCATTCCGATTGGCGGCAGCCGGGGCGGCAACTGGCAAACCTGCCGGAACCTGCTCATCACCATGACGCTCGGCGGTCTATGGCACGGCATCAGTTGGATGTTCGTGCTCTGGGGCCTGCTGCACGGGCTGTACCTGGTCATTCATCGCGGCTTCCAGGCATTCTGCAAAAGGCAGCCGTGGCTCGACTGGACGTTGCAGACCGCTCCCGGCACCGCCTGCCGCATGATGCTGACCTTTGCCTGTGTCTGTCTGGGGTGGATCTTCTTTGTCACAGGATCCTTGGAGGCGGAGGCACGCCTCAAGGCTGAAGCCGAGAACGCGGAGACCGGCATACGAACGGCAGCGGTCAGTTACAGCGCTTATCAGGCGTCGGCCACCGTGCTGGAGCGAATGGTGGTGCCCCATGACGGCCTGCCCTCACCGCTCCATAACCGCAGTCTTTGGTACACCGTGGCAGTCATGGCCTTGTGCCACTTGCTGGCGCAGCGCGGGCTGTGGAAGAAACTGGCAGTGCGCCTGCCGGCGCCGATGCTGGGCTTTGGCTACGCGATGGTCTTGACGCTGGCCATGGTGCTGGCGCCCGATTCGGGCAAGGCCTTTATCTACTTCCAGTTCTAGGTGCCGGGAGAACTCCATGCGCAACTCCCGACGACTTGCGTCGCGGCGGGCACAAACCGCACTATTCTGGTGCCTGGGCTGCTTTGTGCTTTCCGAGCTGGGGCTCGAGTACGCCGCGGGACACTGGCTGCCGGAAATACGCGACCCGGAATACGGCGTGCGCATCGAGCGGCTGCAGCACCGGATAAGCGCGACGCCAACACGGCCCTTCACGGTGGTCATGCTCGGCAGCTCCCGGACCACGCTCGGCTTCGTGGGCAGCCGCCTGGAGAACAGCCTGGCAGACCAACTGCGTCGTCCGGTGCTTGTGTACAATTTTGGTCTCACCGGAGCGGGACCAATCCTGGAGGAGCTGGCCCTGCGCCGCTTATTGAACAGCGGCATTCGTCCCGATCTCTTGCTTGTCGAAATCTTGCCGCCGCTGCTGGCGGGGCAGTTTCCTCACGAGCTGAATCGCCTGCCGATCACGCGGCTGTGGCTGGATGAGCTGCCGCTGCTCCAGCGTTATGGAGCCTCGCTCTCGGCCCTGCGTGCCGATTGGTGGCGAAGCCGGCCGTTGCCGGCTTACGCCTACCGCTTCTCCATTCTGAGCCGCTTGGTGCCGGCATTTGTCCTGTATCAACTGCGCATGGACTGGCTTTACCGCATGGATGCCTCAGGGGATGTCGCAGGTATCCAAAGGCGCAACGCCGCATGGCATGAAGGCGCCGTGCGCCGCACGCTGGCCGAGTATCAGGGTTATTTTGTCGATTTCCGCGTTGATGGCGCCGCCCTGCGCAACCTCCTGACTCTTTGTAAACGGGAACACCTTCATGCCGCCTTGATTCTGATGCCTGAAGGGAAGGCCTTTCGCCGGCTCTATCCGCCCGAGGCCTGGAGCCAAATTGAAAGCCTGACGCTGGCCCTGAGCCGGGAGTTCGAAGCGCCGGTCATCAATGCGCGCGAATGGATGCGCGATGATGATTTTTCGGACGCGCATCACCTGCTCGATGAGGGGGCGGCACGATTCACCGACCGCCTGGGCCGCGAGGGCGTGCAGCCACTTTTGCAAGAGTGGCTGTCGGGCTCAGCGGCCATTTCCTTCGTAAGGCAGCCGAAGACGCTTCTGGGAAAATAGATCGGAGCCAGGCATGCGCCGCCGTCAGTTTCTTTTCTCCCGCAGAACTCGAACCGCCATGGCATGGAGCCTCCTGAGTTTCATCACCTTGCAGCTTGGACTGAGCTACCTCATGAGCAGGCCGTTACCCGAGCTGCGCGATCCCGAGTATGGCTACAAGTTCAAGGCGCTGCGGCAGCGTTTACAGGCCTCGGCAGGCCAGCCCCTGTTTTTGTTGCTGGGCAGTTCACGCACGGATGTGGACCTGATTCCTGAAGTCATGGCCGCCGCCGACACCGGCGCCCCGCAGCAACCGCTTCTTTTCAACTTCTCCATGACCGGCTGCGGCCCCATCCAGGAATTGATCGCCCTGCGGCGCTTGCTGGCTGCGGGCATTCGCCCGGACGGCGTGATCATTGAAGTGCTGCCGCCGCTCCTGCACCAGGCAGAGGGCTGGGGAGAGGTCAAATGGCTGCGCGTCCCACGGCTGGGTTGGGACGAAGTGGCCCTGGTAAAGCGCTACACGGTTGACGCCTTTCCCCTGGCCGACTGGTTGCAGTCTACCCTGTTACCGTGTTACGGCCACCGTTTTGCCATCATGAGCTATGTGGCGCCCGGCTGGCTGAGCTATGAGAATCGTCTGGATGGCTGGACCAGCATCAATCAGTCCGGCTGGGTTCCCTTCACGCGCGATCCCGTAACTCCCCAGAGGCGACAAAAAGCCTTGAAGGCGGCGCGGCGCAACTACGAGCTCAGTCTGTCGCAGTTTCACGTCACGGCCAACGCGGATCATGCCGTCCGCGACCTGCTGCGCCTGTGTCGGCGTAACGGCATCCACGCGATGCTCGTGCTGCTGCCCGAAGGCACGACCTTCCAGGGTTGGTATCCAGAAGGGGCTCGGCAGGAGATCGATGACTATCTGGGCCGCTTGAGCGCGGAGCTTTCCGTACCGTTGGTTGATACGCGCTCCTGGATGCCGGAAAGGGACTTCATCGACAGCCATCACCTGCTGCCGGGTCCGGCGGCCGAATTCTCGGCGCGCTTCGGTCGTGAGGTGTTGCCGTCCTTCCGGCAGGGAGTAAGTGCAACCAGAAATCCAGGTCCAGAAAAGCTGCCTGATCCGAGTAATATCTATGAGCCCATAACTCTGCATAACCGGACTCCTGTTCCCAGCACGAAACCCTGGATTGTCAGCAAGCCGGCAGGAGATTTCTGAATGCTTGATCACAATCGTGGTTCTTTGCTCCGAAACGCCGGTGGGTCCAGTGGCCGGCGCCGTCGTTCTTTCGCCAAAGCCCGGTCGGCCTTGCTTTGGTTGCTGGCCGGTTTCGTCGCCATTCAGCTGGTGTTCGATCTGGCCATGGAGCGCTGGCAACCGGCCCTGCGCGATCCCGAATATGGTTACAAGTTAAATCGACTGCGCACGCTATTGCGCGCCCAACCGGGCAGGCCGCTGATTCTGGTGCTGGGAAGTTCGCGCACCAATCTCGGCGTGTGTCCCGCGGCCATGCAGCCCAGCATGGGCAGCCTGGCGAATGCGCCGCTGGTCTTCAATTTCTCCATCAACGGCGCAGGGCCGCGCCTGCAGCTTGTGACCCTGAAGCGTTTGCTCGCCGACGGCATCCGGCCGGAGCGAATTGTCCTGGAAGTTCTGCCGCCGATGTTGCACCAGGACGACGCCTACAACGAGGAGCTCTGGCTGAATATCAACCGGCTCGGCCTGGCCGATCTGCGCACGCTGGTGCGTTACTCGAACCATCCGCTTGTCTTGATCAGGCACTGGGTGCGCTCGCGGTTGCTGCCATGCATGACACACCGTTACTGGTTGATGATGCGCTACGCCCATAGCTGGCTGCGCTTTGATCCGCTGCGGCCGCAAGACTGGCGCAACGTCGATCGCCTGGGATGGGAATGTTATCACCGCCAGAATGTTGACGCGGAAGAATACCGGCGCGGCCTGGAAGCGGCCCATGACGAATACGCCCATCCACTCAGTCAGTTTCGGATCACGCCAACGCCCGACCGCGTGTTTCACGAATTGCTGAATCTCTGCCGCCAGGAGCGGATCCCGGTGCTGCTCTTGCTCATGCCGGAGGCAAGCCAGTTTCGCGCATGGTATGGTCCCGAGGCGACCGGGGAAATCGACGCCTATATCGCGGGCCTTTGCGGGGAGTACCACATCCCGGCGGTGGACGCGCGAACCTGGATGCCCGACGAGCTCTTTTTCGACGGCCACCACCTGCTTCCCGCAGGGGCGGTCGATTTTTCCATGCGGCTGCCGCCCTATCTGCAGCAGCGGCAATGAGGGCTCAGCCTGTAACAAGTGACATTCGCTGCCGACAAGCACTCATGCCGGCTGCCGTGGCCTGCTTCTCCCCCGTTTCGATTGCCGCCGTTCACCTCGCGGATTATCATGCATGAGCGCAAGTCTTCGGATTCACCAGGGTGATGGAGTTTTCATTCATGCGCCGCTCCACTCGAACCGCTTGCCTTTTTGGCGCCCTTGTGCTTCCTTGCGCGGCGGCTTACCTGGTCGTGAAGTTATCCTCGCCGACCAACAGTGCGGAAGACCACACGAAGCAGGCCAAAACGCCCGATGCAACGAGCCTGGCGGAGGCGGACCAGGCAGACAACGACGCCCCGACCAAACTGCCGGAAACTGCACCGCCGCCGGGGTTGTCCATCAATGCGTGGAGTTCGCGCGATTCCTTCCCGGTCATCCGCAAGCCGTGGTATGTCTCCGCCCGGCTTGGCGACACCTTGCTGGCGCCGGATGAGCCGGTCCTGGGACTCGTGCTCGGCAACGAAATCAGAGCTTATTCCACCAATCAACTCAACGAACATGAAATGGTGCTCGATGACATCGCAGGCACACCGGTGCTCGTTACCTACTGACCGCTGTGCCACACGGGCATCGTGTATGCCCGCCGCATCGGCGACGAGGTGCTGGATTTTGGGCACCGCGGCTGGCTATACGACTCGTCCTTTCTCTTCTACGACTACAAATCGGACAGCCTTTGGGTCCAGGCAACGGGCGCAGCGATCCATGGCGCTTACAAGGGCACGCGGCTGACACCGCTGCCGGCCACCCAGACTACCTGGTCCGAGTGGTACGCGCTGCATCCAGAGACACTCGTGCTGGGCCGCACTTCGAAGAAAAGTCCTGACTACTGGCAGGATTCCTACGCGCGTTATTACGCCACAGGGGAGTCCGTAGTGAAGAAACATGCCCAGGGCCCGCTCAGTTTCGGCCTGGCAGTCATTTTGCCCGAAGCGCAGAAGATCTATCCCTTTCGGGAACTGGAAAAGAAGCCGGTCGTCAGCGATCGGCTCGTCGGCCAGGACACGGTCATTGTCTTTCATGCGCCAAGCCGCACAGCTGTGGCCTTTGATCCTCATCACGATGGCAAGAGGCTGGAATTCGGCGAGCTGGACATGGACAAGAAGGACCTTATCCTTACCGATCGACAGACCGGATCGCGCTGGTCCGGCCTGACCGGTATGTGCCTTGACGGCCCGTGCAAAGGGTCAAGGCTGCGGCAATTGCCCGCCACTCAGTTCGTCATGGAGAACTGGTCGCTGCATTATCCCGGGGCGCCCGTCTATCGCGCGCCTTGAAGTCGCACGCCGCCACACTTTTTGCGCTGCCGGCATAAACTGTGACCTATACTTCGAGTGCATGTTGCACACGCTCCTTCCCCTCATGCTGCTGCTTGGGCTGAGTCTTTGCGCGCCGGCGCCCTTCTGCCGGCTGCTCAGATTTGTAGAGCGGCCGTTCCGCTGGATTGGGCGGCAGCGGGGCCTGTGTGTCGTGGTCAGCGGTCTGAGCGCCCTGGTGGTTAATGTCGCGCTCGCACTCCTTGGTCAAATTCCGCAGCCGCTGGTTCATGACGAACTCAGCTATCTGCTTCAGGCAGATACCTTCGCCCAGGGCCGTCTCCGCAATCCACCCCACCCGCTCTGGGTTCATTTCGACACCATGCACGTGCTTCAGCAGCCGACCTATGCCTCCAAATATCCACCCGCTCAGGGACTGGTCCTCGCGCTAGGGCAGGTGATCTGTGGCCAACCGATCGTCGGCGTCTGGCTGAGCGGCGCCCTGGCGAGCGCGGCGATTTGCTGGATGTTGCTCGGTTGCCTGCGACCGCGCTGGGCCGCGCTGGGCGGTCTCCTGGCAGCGCTGCACCCGCTGATGATTTACTGGAATCAGACGTACTGGGGGGGCGCAGTCGCAGCCTGCGGCGGCGCACTCGTGTGCGGGTCTGCCGTCAGAATTCGAGTGTTCCCGAAGTCATGGGATGCCGTGCTGCTGGGCGTGGGCCTCGCTATTCTTGCCAACAGCCGGCCCTTTGAAGGCTTGCTGCTGGCGCTCATCGCTCTGACACCTGTTTTGATGGACTGGGTGCGCGGCAAAGGCCCTGCCTTTCGGATCGCGCTTCAGAAACTGGTGCTTCCCGGCAGCCTGGTGATGTTGCCGGTGCTTGCCTGGATGGGATATTACAACTGGCGCGTGACAGGCGACGCTCTGCGTATGCCGCTGCTGGCTTACGCCGCGACGCACGATGTCGCGCCCAAGTTCCTTTGGCAATCAGCAAAATCCGAGCCCGTCTACCAGCACAAGGAGCTACGCGACCTCCACGTCGGCTGGGAACTGCCGTTTTATGAGCAACAGCAGACCGCAACAGGTTTGCTCATGACAACCGCCGAAAAGCTCATCAAGCTCGTTGAGCGTTATGTGCCTCTGGTCATCTTTCAATTACCTTGGCTGACGCTCCCCTGGCTATATGCAAACCGCAAGACCCACGCGTCCTTGCTCCAGTTGAGTCTATTTATCGCGGCCTTGCTTGTGAGCGAGGTCTGGCTGCTGCCGCATTACGCGGCGCCAATGACGGGACTGTTGATGCTGTCAACAATAAATGGCCTACGTCTGCTGCGTCCCTGGACATGGCAGGAGCGCCCGGCCGGCCGTTGCCTTGTTCGCGGCAGCATTATCATGTCTGCTGTTTTGCTGGCCGGATACTGTGTTCAGCTGTCGCATGCGCAAAGTGAAGGCTGGCACATGACACGTGCGCGTATTCAGGCACAACTTAGCGAAGAACCGGGGTATCATTTGGTTCTTGTGCGCTACAGTCCCGAACACAACACGCACACGGAGTGGGTCTACAACAGGGCCGATATCGATGACGCCAAGATCGTCTGGGCGCGAGACATGGGACCCGAACAGAACCGCGCGCTGCTAAAGCATTTTGCCGAACGCACCGTATGGCTGCTCGAGGCCGATGCGAGCCAGCCCATTTTGATGCCCCATTCGCAAGTACCATAAGCGCAGCCCGCCGCGCAGCAGGACGTGGCCAGCACCCGGCCCGGAGACGCTACTGCAGTCTGGCACACCGATATAGATTTGCCATACAATGCAGTGAACCTTCGTCCGGCCCGGTGGTGGAACTGGCAGACACGCAGGATTTAGGATCCTGTGCCGAAAGGTGTGCGGGTTCGAGTCCCGCCCGGGCCATTTCACGGCTCTTGTTTCGCCTTGCCCGGCGGCCGAGTCTCGCTTGAACCGGCAGCTTTCGAAGCCTTTTCCGGCACATCGCTCTCACTCTGAAGCTTGAGCACGGTGATTTCCTGTCTCTCCCGCTTGCTCATGACGCTTCTGGTGTAGTGCAGCAAATGCCCGTCGTTGGAGTCGAAGCTGGCGGTCACGTAGGTGCGTGGCCTTCCGGGTTGACGATCTTGATCGAGGAACTCTTCAATGAAAGTGAAGAGGGCGCGCATGTCGCGATAATGAAAAAGTCGTTCCGGTTCCAGCTGGCCATTCTCTATGGAGAGAATGACCTTGCCGCTGCGGACCTGGACCTGATAGGTGTCGGTGCTGTCAATCTTTTTGAACTGGTACTCGAGGTCGTAATCGCGCGGGCCTTTGTCCGCCCATTTCCGGCGCGCGGCGGTAAGCAATTCCGGCGTAAGCTGCTGCTGGACATTGAACCACACCTGAACCACGATCGCAGCCGCCGTCAAGCAGCCGAGGATCACGAAAAACCAGATCCAGCCGCGATTACGCTGCGGCAGCCTGCCGTCGCTATTGCGTCCTGCGACGAATGCTGAACATACCATGCCGGCGGACCTTACCTGGGTTGGTCAAGAGACTGCGCTCGCGGCGACAGCCTTCTGCATAATTCGCGAAGCAAAGGACTCGGGCAATTCCGCCTTGGCAATCACCACGACCCCTTGCTCGGTGACGACGAAGCCGCGATGCCGGTCCTGTTCCAGGTCGTAGCCGATAGTGGAATTGGGCGGGATCTTTACTTCCTTGTCGATGATGGCCTTGCGAATATGGCAATGCCGCCCGACATCGACGCCGTCGAAAAGGATGGAGTTTTCCACCAGGGCGAAGCTGTTGACGCGCACGTTCGGCGACAGGATGCTGCGGCGCACGTGGCCGCCGCTGACGATGCAGCCCTGGCAAACCATGCTGTCGTGCGCCTCGCCGCGCCGCGCTTTTTCATTGAGCCCTTCATCGAAAAACACGAACTTCGGTGGCGGCAACTGCGGCTGGAAGGTGCGGATGGGCCATTCGCGATCGTACAGGTTGAGCACAGGGTCCACGTCGATCAGGTCCATGTTGGCCTGGTAGTAGGCGTCGAGTGTCCCCACATCGCGCCAGTAGGGCGTCGCCTTGCGGTTCTTGTCGCGAAAGCGGAAGGCGAAGATTTTTCCCGACTGGACCAAGCCCGGAATGATGTTCTTGCCGAAATCGTGGTCGCTGTTCGGATGGGTTGCATCCTGGCAGAGCAATTCATACATGGGCCGCGCTGTGAAAATGTAAATGCCCATGGACGCCAGGCAACTTTGCGGGTCGTCCGGCATCGGCATGGGGTCGCGCGGTTTTTCCTGAAAGCCTTTGATGCGGTAGTCGTCGTCTACCTGCATGATCCCGAAATGGGAGCCTTCGCGAAGCGGCACCGGAATGCAACCGACCGTCAGATCGGCCTTGCGATCCAGGTGGGACTGGATCATGTCGCCATAGTCCATCTTGTAGATATGATCGCCGGCGAGAATGAGAACGTAGCGTGGATTCGCCTTCTCAATGCTGTAGATGTTCTGATAGATCGCGTCCGCGGTGCCCTTGTACCAATGTTCGTCAATGCGTTGCTGCGGCGGTAGGACATCAATATATTCTTCGAGTTGCCGGCTGAGAAAGCCCCAGCCGGCCATGATATGCCGGTCCAGGCTGCGTGCCTTGTACTGGGTGAGCACCAGCACGCGGCGCAGCCCGCTGTTGATGCAATTGGAAAGCGTGAAGTCGATGATGCGATAGAGCCCGCCAAAGGGCACGGCAGGTTTGGCCCGGTCGCGCGTCAAGGGATCCAGACGCGTACCCTTGCCTCCCGCCAGAATTAACGTCAATACATCCTTCACGACCTAAGCCTCCCCAACTAATCGTTCATACAAGCGCGCGTGCCCCTGCGCCATGGTCGACACGTTGAATTCCTTGATGACGTGCCGGCGCCCGGCTTCGGCCAGCTTCTGGGCAAGTTGACCGTCGTCGAGCAGCAAGCGCGTCTGCCGCGCCAGCGCCCCCTTGTCTCCGGGCGGGACCAAAAAGCCGGTCGCTCCGTCGTTGACCAATTCAGCCACTGCAGGCAAGCGGGCGGCGACCAGCGGGCGGCCCGCAGCCATCGCTTCCAGGGCGGCATTCACACCGCCGCGCCTGCGGCCCGGCACCCAGACGACGTCCGCTTGCGCCAGCAGCGGAAGCACTTCCGGCTGGGGACCGACCAGGTGAACCCGGGCCGCGCATTGGATGGCGCGCACAAATGCTTCCAATCGTTCACGGTATGGACCACAGCCGATCAGGACCAAGTGCAGATTGTCGTACAGGTAATTGAGAATGTCAAACGCCCAGATGGCATCATAGTAGCCTTTCTCCGCCAGCAGGGGGCCGACACAAACGATCAAACGATCCTTGTCGCCGAGCCGCAAGCTGTGCCGAAGAGTGGCCGCCGCCGGTTGCTGCACGAGGGCCGCGTCCACGGCCCGCGGTATGAAGTTGATTTTCTCTGCGGCCAGGCCGTAGCGGCGATAACCAGCGATTTCGTTGTGCCCCTGGGCCACCACGGCATCCGCAACTCGGAGAAGCTGTCCCGTCAACCAGGCCCGGATGCCCGGCTGGTTACTGCCTGGCCCGGCAGTAGTGGCGACGAGCCGGAACTTCCCAGCCCCGGCAAACCGTAACATCCAAAGCGTCTGAACATCCCAGGCGTGAACAATGTCGGGGGAGTGATTAAGAATGCTTCTACGAAAGCTCCAGACCGGCCTGACGTCCAGCCGGCGCCTCCAGCCTAGCTCTTGCAGCGTAATACCGGCCGTCTCAAGGACCTTAGCCCGCAGTCCGCCTGTTCCGAGCGCGCAAACGCGAACATCAAAGCGCGTGCGCGGCAAAGCTGTTGCCAGCAGGAGCAATTGCGTGGCCGGGCCGCAATATTCCAAACTGGAGACAATGAAAAGAACTTTGATCACGATTCCGTCCCTGGTCCGCAGTCCTTTGCCGGCAGGCGGCTGGGCTTGCCGACGACCAGAGATCCAGCCTGTGCCTCGACGGCATCATCCAGGCAGGCGACATAGGGCAAATGGCGGTATTCGTCATTGAAATCGAGGCCGTAGCCGATGACGAACTTGTCGGGGATTTCAAATCCGCAGTAGGCCGGCTCCAGCGGCCGTTTCTGCCGGCCGCGCTTGCGCAGCAGCACCGCGATGCGCACCGACAGCGGCCCCAGGTTCTCCAGATGCTCGAGCAAATAACCCAGTGTCTGGCCGGTGTCGAGAATATCGTCGATCAGCAGCACGTGCCGGCCGCGCACGTCGGGCACCAGTTCCGGATAGATGTGCAAATCGCCGGGTGTCGTGCGCGGGCCCCGATAGCTGGACGCTTGAATCAGGCCGATGCGCAGCGGCAAGTCCAGATGCCGCACCAGGTCCGCCAAGAACATCAGGCAGCCGTTCAGGACGCCGACAAAGGTGACCGGCTTTTCCTGATAGTCCCGGCCGATCTGCCGAGCCATCTCGGCGACACGGTGCTGGATGCGCTCAGCCGGGATAAGGATTTCCATGAGTCACACACTCCCTGACACCCTGGCATCCCTGAAAAGAAGTATTGAATACGAAGGCACGGCTGCTGGGAAGTGGATTTTGCGGAAAATGCCGGGGGTCGCGGCGACTGTCTCCGGGGCAGTCGCGAGCCGCAAGAAGCATGAACCCGCTGTTGCGGCGCACCCGCGCGCGCAAACCGGCCCAGTCCTTATAATTGCGTTATGGCAAACGCCTGGAAAAGTGTCGCCATCGCCGGCCGGCCGGCCGATGTCTATGAGCCTGCGGAATCCGGCCGGCCGCGCTTCGGCATTCTCTATTTGCACGGCAGCAGCGGCGAAACCCTGCGCGATCGTCCCGCCTTTACGCGGCTGCTCGATCAGCTCCCGCTAGCCTGCGTCTGTCCCACCGGCGGCCGGTGTTGGTGGGGAGATCGCACCTGTGCAGAGTTCGATCCGGCGCTGAGCCCGGAGCGATATCTGCTCGAGAGTGTCGTACCGTTTTTTCAGCAGCAGTGGCACCTGGCGCCTCGCGCGATTGGCCTCCTGGGAGTGAGCATGGGCGGCCAGGGAGCCCTGAGGCTGGCGTTCAAGCATGCGGACCTCTTTCCCGCCGTCGCTGCCTTTGCCCCCGCCGTTGATTACCACGAGCTTTATGGCCAGGGCACGCCGCTGGATGAAATGTACGACAGCAAGGAGCAGTGCCGCCAGGACACGGTGTTAATGCACATTCATCCCAGCCATTTTTCGCCGCATATTTTCTTCTGTATCGATCCCGATGACGTTCGTTGGTATCGCGGCAACGACCGGCTGCACGAAAAGCTGAACGCCCTGGGAATTCCCCACGAGATTGACTTCACCACGCGGGCTGGCGGCCATTCCTGGGATTACTACAACCACATGGCGGAGCGTGCGCTGCGTTTTCTCGTCGCGGGACTCGAGCACGAAAGTCGGCGCTTGCTTTGATTGAATCGAATGGAGATCGGCGCTTGAAGGTTTCTTTGATGGTAACCTGCCTCGGCGATGCCCTCTTTCCCGATGTCGGCGTCGCCACGGTGCGTTTGCTCCGCAGGCTCGGCGTACAAGTGGATTTTCCCGCGGCACAAACGTGCTGCGGCCAACCGTTCTTCAACAGCGGTTATCTCAACGATGCCCGTGAGCTGGCACGGCACACGCTCCGGTCATTCGACAATGGGCAACCGGTCGTCACGCCTTCCGGCTCATGTGCCGCCATGGTGAAACTGGAGTATCCGGAGCTGTTTCACGAGGACCTGCTCTGGCACGATCGCGCCGCAGACCTGGCAAGGCGTACGCATGAACTTTCAGACTTCCTCGTGAACGTCCTGCGGATCGAGGACGTGGGCGCGCGCTTCAATGGGAAGATCACCTACCACATGGCCTGCCACTTGCGCGGACTCGGCCTGTTGACGGAACCCGAACGCTTGCTGCGGAACGTGAAGGGCAGCAAATACATCCCGCTCGAACGGGCCGATGAATGCTGCGGCTTTGGCGGCTCCTTCTCGGTGCGCTACCCCGGCATAAGCGGCGCCATGGTGGGCGATAAGGCAGCCTTGGTCGAGCAGACCGGCGCCGACGTCGTCGTGGCCACCGATGCGGGCTGCCTCATGAACATCGCAGGCTGCCTGCGGCGTCGCGGCAGCAAGGTGCAAGCGCTGCACCTGGCGGAGTTACTGGAGAGGACCTGAACTTTCATGACCGATTACGCAGCTCACGAGCATCATGATTTTGTCGGCGCCGTGGACCAGGCTCTGGGCGATGAGCGGCTTCAGGGCGCGCTCGTAAACCTGACAAACCACCTGCTGACGGCGAACCGCGCCGGCTACGCGGCCCTGGGCGACAGCGCTCGGCTCCGCGATCACGCCAAACGCATCAAGGAGCATACGCTCGCTCACCTGGATCGTTACCTGGAACAGTTGGAAGCATCGGTGGAAAAGGCGGGCGGCACGGTTTACTGGGCGGCCAGTGCCGAGGAAGCCCGCAAAATTGTGGTCGGTATTGCTCAGGAAACCAAGGCGCGGCGCGTCGTCAAATCGAAATCCATGACGTCGGAGGAAATTCATCTCAACCCAGCGCTCGAAGCCGCCGGTCTCGAAGTGACTGAGACGGATTTCGGCGAATTCATCATTCAACTGGCCGGCGAGCGACCGTCGCATCTGGTCGCCCCGGCCGTGCATCACACCCGTACCAGCGTGTGCCGCATCCTGTCCCGGCATGTCGGCCAGTCCCTGCCCGACGACCCGGGCAGCCTGGCCCGCACCGGCCGCCAGCTGCTGCGCGACAAGTTCTACCACGCGGACATGGGCATTACGGGCGCAAACTTTGCCGTGGCCGAGACCGGCACCATCGTGCTTGTCACGAACGAGGGCAACGGCCGCCTGACCACGACCTGCCCGCGGGTGCATGTCGCCATCATGGGTATGGAAAAAGTCATCCCGCGCTGGACCGATCTGCCGGTATTTCTCAAACTGCTGGCCCGGGCGGCCACAGGCCAGGCGCTTTCCATTTATACCACGCTCATCACCGGACCGCGGCGCGAGCAAGAACGAGACGGGCCCGAACAATTTCATCTGGTCATTCTCGACAACGGCCGGTCGAAGATTCTTGCGACGCCATTTCGCGAAAGCCTGCAATGTATCCGCTGTGGAGCATGTCTGAATGCCTGCCCGGTTTATCGTCGCATCGGCGGGCATGCTTACGGCGGCGTCTATTCGGGACCGATCGGCAGCATCCTGACGCCGCTCTATGACAGCGTCAGTGACAACCCGCATTTACCGCATGCTTCGTCACTGTGCGGCGCCTGCCAGACCGCCTGCCCGGTAAGGATCAACATCCCGCACATGCTGATCGGCCTGCGGGAACTGCAGCATCACGCCAAGCCGAATCGCTGGGAGGCGCTGGCGTACCGTCTCTGGCAAGCGGCGCTGTCCCGGCCCTGGCTCTACCGGCTGACGCTGCGCCTGGCCAGGTTAGCGCTACGCCCCTTTTCGAGAGACGGCTGGTTACGACGTCTGCCTGGACCCGGCCGCGGTTGGACCAGTATGCGCGACTTCCCCGCGCCGGCGCGTCGCTCCTTCCGCGAGCGCTGGAAGGAGCTGCAATGACCGACACGCGCCAACTGTTTCTCGAACGCGTTCGCCAGGCTTTGCGGATGGGCGCTCGGCCAGGGGCGAGCCAGGAAATTGAGCCGCGCGGCAAAATTGGCTATCAGGGCGCGGGGCCCGACCCGGCGGCGCGCTTCTGTCAGCAATTCACGGCCGCTGGTGGGCAAGCGCATCCCGTTGCGAATCGCGCG
>DASZFN010000810.1:0-2055 GCA_035939715.1 Gemmataceae bacterium
GTGCATCTGGATGGCTGCGTGGAAGTAGAGGCCGCCTATTACGGAGCCCCGCCGGGTTGGATCGGCCGGCAAGTGCAAGTGCAATGGGACCTCCGGCATGTCCGTCTACTGCACCCACAGACCGGCCAGCTCTTACGGGAGCATCTGCGCCAGGCACGCGGCAAGCATCGCATCCAAGACGAGGACCGCCCTCCACACACGCCGCCGGGGACGCTCCAACTGCTGCTGCGCGCCGAGCGGAGCGGCGTCCTGATGGGAGTGTTGTGCCGCCGCATGCATGAGGAAGAGGGGCAAGCCGCGGTGCGCCGCATTCAAGGCATTCTGGCGCTGGCCAGGAAACATGGCCCGGCGGCGGTGGAGGACGCCTGCGCCGTAGCCCTGGAAGTGGGCATTTGCAATTGCCGTTTCGTCCGGCGCTATCTGGAGCGGGGTCCCCAACTGCCGCTGAGCCTGCGGCAGGTCGATCCTCTGATTCGCGACCTCACCGAATACCGCGACTTCATTCAAAGCAAGACCCAGGAGAACGAACATGAACGTGATTGAATTACAGCGTGCACTACGACAACTCCGGCTCGGGGGCATGGCCGCCGTGTTGGAAACCCGGTTACGCCAAGCTCAGAGCGAAACCATGGCGCCGATCGATCTGATGTCGTGTCTGGTCGGCGACGAACTGAGCCGGCGCAGCCAGCGCCTACTCGATCGCCGGCGTAAACAGGCCGAGTTCCGCGACGTCCACAAGACCCTGGATCAGTTCGATTTCAACTTCAACCCGAAGATGAATCGCAGTCTGGTCTTCGATCTGGCCACCTGCGGGTTCATCGCCAAACGGGAAGACGCTCTGTTTCTCGGGCCGGGCGGCACCGGCAAGAGTCACTTGGCCCAAGCCATCGGACAGATGGCCATTCAACAGGGTTACCGGGTCCTGTACCGGGAAACCCACGTACTCTTGGAGAACATGGCCGAGGCCATTGCCGAGGGCAGACGTAAACAGTTCATGGACACAGTGGCCAGCGTGCCGCTGCTCATCATCGACGACTTCGGCATGCGCAAGCTGCCCTTGACGGCGGCTGAGGACCTGCTGGAAGTCATCATGCGGCGCTACGAGCGGGCAAGCACGCTGCTGACCTCCAATCGTCCTGTGGAGGACTGGGGAAAGCTGCTGGGGGATGTGGCTGCGGTCACAGCCATGCTGGATCGGCTGCTGCACCACGGGCATGTGCTCAAGTGCGGCCCGCGGAGTTGGCGCACCAAGCTGGCGGTCGCCACGGCCGCGGCGGAGGGCCAATGATCCGGGCCGGCACCGCTTCGGGAGGGGCGCCAGCCTCATGCCGGCACGGTTGGGCAATAGGGAAGGAATAGGGGGCGTTCGATGAATGACCCAGAGATCGATGCTTTCAAACGGACCATCGATTTGCGCCAGTTTGCCACGAGCCTCGGCTACCAGGTGGACCAGCGCGAGAGCTGGCCTGGCAGCACAGTCCTCAGGCGCGGCGCCGACAAGATCGTGGTCAAGCGCAATCCCAACGGCCATTACGTTTTCTTCTCTGTGCGAGACGACCGGGACAACGGCACCATTATCGATTTCCTGCAGGGCCGCGAGAAGCTGAGTCTCGGTGCGGTGCGCAAGATCCTGCGGCCCTGGATGGGTAAGGCTGGCCTGGCTCGGATGGCCCGCTTGGCGCCCACCAGCAAAGATCGGATGCGCGTGGAGAGCGAGTACCGGCGCATGGCCGAGGCGCCACATCATCCTTATCTGGTGGGCCAGCGCTGTCTACCAGAGGCAGTATTGTCCTCCCCACGCTTTGCGGGCCGAGTGCGGATCGACGGCCACGGCAACGCCGTCTTTCCGCACTTCCATCGCGGAGGTCTGTGCGGGTACGAAATCAAAAACCAGGGATTCACCAGCTTTGCGGCAGGAGGCGAGAAGGGTCTATGGTTTTCTCACGCCGACCCGGAAGACCGGCGACTGGTCCTGGCCGAAAGCGCGATTGACGCCCTATCCTATGCGGTGCTGTTTCCAGATGCCGAGGACCTGACCAGGTATGCCAGCCTGGG
>DASZFN010000811.1:0-16856 GCA_035939715.1 Gemmataceae bacterium
CGGCGCGCGACGATTGTCAGCGTCCTGATCTTGGCCGGCTGCGGCATTTTCACGTTGCTGTCGCATCGAACCCTGGACAGCGGACCCGAGGATTGGGGCATCGCCATCCCCTTCACGTCCAGCGTGACCGTGACCGATCCCGGCGACACCAGAGTCTTGAAGAATTCGGTCCTGGATAAGAACGACAAGGTACGCATCATCGATCCCGGCAAGCAAGGAGAGAAGCAGTGGCGCAGAGGGGACATCGTTTCGCGGCAGGATTATGACGCGGAAGTGGCCCGGCGTGCCAAGGCGGGCCAATCCTCGAAGCCCGTGGCCGGACCCATGGTCAATCGCTATGAACTGCGTGATCTGAACGATGCCTTCGCGCGCACGCACGTCCGGATCACCGACCCGGGTAAATCGAGCAAGTTCAAGAAGAACGATGTGGTTTCCAGGGAGGAGTACCAGGAAGAGAAAGAGCGCCTGGAGAAGGACAACCTGCCGGCGCCGACTGCCGAGGCGCCGCGCCTGGCCAGCGGCATCACGGACTACAGACGCATTTCCTTGCTGCCGCACGTGCGCTTCACCCTGCCGATTCTCCTGGCGGCCTTCTCGTTATGGTTTGCCTATCGCCTCGTGAACTTCCCGCCGTTCGCCGATTTCCTTATCGCGACGGAGGCAGAGCTGAACAAGGTCTCCTGGGTGACGCGGAAACGCCTGGTCCAGGACACCGTGGTAGTGCTGGTGACCATGCTGCTTTTGACCGTGTTCCTGTTTGTCGTGGACCTGATATGGTTCAAGACCCTAAGCTGGCGCTATATCGGAGTTATCCACATACCCGAATCCGGGGTGAGCACCGCGGAAGTGGACAACCGCATCGAACAGCTGGAAAGCGAACTCGGCAGCGAGCAAGATCCCAAGAAACAGAATGATATTCGCGCGCAAATTACCCAGGCCAAAAAGGACCGCGAACGCATGAGGCGGGAGAAACCCGAAGACCGGCTCGATTGGTAACTGTGGGAGCCGGAGATGTACCGGGCCAAGTCCCGGGGGAGCGAGGCTAATGCCTGAAGAAACAGCCACCCTTGATGAACATGCCATGAACGAGGAACAGCCGGGTCAGGAAGGGCAAACTCCCGAGCCTGGCCACGCTGAGATTCCCGCGGCGGACGCCGAGAAGCGCGAGGACGCCGGCGAAGCAACGCCGCCCCCGCCCCCCGAACCGCCTGTCGCCGAGGATAGCAAGCCCGAGCCGCCGGCGCCCAGCAACAAACGCTGGTATGTCGTCAAGGTCCAGAGCGGTCGCGAGGAGTCGATCAAGGACGCCATCGAACGCCGCGTGAAGATCGAAGGCCTGGAAGATCACTTTGGGCAGATCATCATCCCGGTAGAAAAAGTCACCGAGATGCGCAACGGCAAGCGCGTCGTCCGCGAGCGCAAGCTTTATCCCGGCTATCTCATGGTGGAGGTGGAATATAACGACCGAATTCTCTATCTCTTTCGAGAGACTTCCGGCGTCGGTGATTTTGTCGGCGGCAGCCTGCATCACGCGCCGCCGCCCATGTCCGATCGCGAGGTCGAGCGAATGCGCGGCAGCCAGGGGCAGCATGTGCCGGGCATCGCCCACACCAAGCCCAAGTACGATCGCGGCGACCGCGTCAAAGTCAAGGACGGCACCTTTGCCGGCATGGAAGGCGAGGTTAAGGATCTGCTCGAGGCCAAGGGGTTGGTCCGCGTGGAATTGACTATCTTCGGGCGACCCGTTCCGGTGGAGTTAGAGTACTGGCAAGTTGAGCACATTTAGAGGTCATTGGTCATTCGTCATTGGTCATTCGCGAATGACCAATGACGAATGACCAATGACGAAAGCGACAAGGGAAAAAGATGGCGCGACAGGTTCAAGCACAGATTCGTTTGCAAGTGACAGGCGGCCAGGCGACGCCGGCGCCGCCCGTAGGTCCCGCGCTCGGTCAGCACGGCGTAAATATTGGGGCGTTCGTGACGCAGTTCAACGATCGCACCAAGGAGATGCGCGGCATCACGGTGCCGGTGGTGATCACGGTTTATTCCGACCGCAGCTTTGAGTTCATTGTCAAGAGTCCGCCGGCCGCCGTGCTCCTCAAGCAGGCCGCCGGCATCCCGCTCGAAAAGAAAAAGGGCGGGGAATTGATCAACCCGGAAGAGAAAGCCAAAAAGAGCGGCAAATACAAGGGCTTCAAGGTCAGCCCGGCTCAGGTACAGGACATTGCCAAGAAGAAGCAGCAAGACCTGAATGCCCGTGACCTGGATCACGCCGTTCGGATTGTGGAAGGCACGGCGCGCAGCATGGGCCTCCTTATCGAGGCCTAATGGTCCATCAACCTGGAATGAGGGATGGTACAAAATCGTTTAACCCGGAGCCAGCGGCGACGGCGCCTCAGCGGGGTTCGCCGTCGCCGCTGGCTCCGGGTTAAACGATCCACCAATCAACGATTGACGGAGCCCTAGCGGCCGGTCGTTGATTCGCGGGGAAGTGTTGGGTTATTCAAGAATTAGGGAAAGCATCGAGTAAACATGGCCAAGAAACAAACCGCCAAGCCGGACGAGACGCCTGAGAAGGCCGAAGCCGCTCCTGCCAAGGAAGAGAAGTCCGCCAAGAAAGAGCCAAAGAAAGCCAAAGAGCCCAAGGCGAAGACTGCGCCGACCGCTCCAGACGCCGAGTCGGCTCCCGCGGCGGCACCAGCGGCCGCGCCGGCCGTTGCCGCAGGCCCGGGAGAAACCAAGAAACGCGGCCGGCAGCCCGGCAACCCGCCGCCCCTGGGCAAGAAGCTCAAGAATCACATCGACAATGTCAAGCAGCGGCTGGCAAAAGAAGGTCCGATGCCGGTCAAGCGCGCCATCGGCCTCTTGAAGCAGTTGAAGCGTGCCAAGTTTGACGAAACCGTGGAAGTCCATATGGCCTTGGGCGTGGACCCGGCGCAGAACGACCAGATGGTTCGCGGCAGCGTGCCGCTGCCGCACGGCATCGGCAAGTCGGTGCGCGTGGTGGTTTTCTGCCAGGGGGACAATGTCGCCAAGGCCAAGGAGGCAGGCGCCGATTTTGCCGGCAGCGACGAATTGATCGGCAAAATTCAACAGGAGGGCTGGCTCGATTTCGATGTCGCCTTGACCACGCAAGATATGATGGGCAAAGTCAGCCGGCTTGGTAAAATTCTGGGTCCGCGCGGCTTGATGCCGACTCCGAAGGCGGGCACAGTCGTCCCGGCCAACGGCGACGTGGCCGCCGCGGTCCGCGAATTCAAGGCCGGCAAGGTCGAGTTCCGCGCCGACAAGGGCGGTAATGTACACGCGGGCGTCGGCAAGATGAGCTTTGACGAGGACAAGCTGGCCGCCAACATCACCGCCTTCATCGACCAGGTCAAGGCGGTCAAGCCTTCGGGTGTGAAGGGCAATTACGTGAAGTCCATCACGCTATCCGCCACCATGAGCCCGGGCATCCCGGTCAGTGTCTAAGAAAGGGGCCATCGTTCCAACGAGACGAGGCGAAGGATTGGAGCTGGTATGAGCAAGCAAATCAAGCAACTGGAAATGGCTGCCCTCAAGCAGACCTTTGACAACGTCCAGGACATGGTGGTTTTGAGCTCCGACAAGCTCGATTGCCAGGGAGACCATCAGTTCCGGAGCGCTCTCCGCAAAAAGAATATTCGTCTGCAGATGGTCAAGAACAGCCTGGCCCGGCGGGTCTTTGGCGAAATGGGAATCAAGGTAGACGATTACTGGGCTCGCTCCACCATACTGGCCTGGGGCGCCGGCAGCCTGGGAGAGCTAAGCCGGGAACTCGAGACGCTGCTGAAGAAATACGACAAGGTTGTCAAAGTCAAGGGAGCCATCTCCGAAGGACAGGCGATCGGTTTCAAGGCGGCCCTCAAGATGCCGACCCGTGCAGAGGCAATTGGCAGGGTCATCGGCCTGGCGCTAAGTCCGGCGAGCCGGTTGCTAAGCCAGATTCTGGCGCCGGCCGCGAATGTTGCCGGCCAGATCAAGACCCTCGCCGAGCGGCAACCTCCAGAAGCGGACACGCCGGCAGCAGTCGCCGGGGCGACAAAAACGCCGGCGGCGACCAGCGGCTAGCACCCTTGCCGTTTACAAGTTGGATTCATAGAAAAACATGCTATTACGCGCGCCGCTGCTTTAGCTTCAAGCAGCACAGTCTCAAGAAAGGATAGTGACAGCCATGGCTGAAGAGAACGGGCGGACCTGGTCCGCGGATGTAAAAGACCTGGGCGACAAGATTGTGACCTTGACGGTCGCCAAGGCGGTCGAGCTGGGGGACTACATGGAGCAGGTGCACAAGATCAAGCCTGCCGCCTCGGCAGTCGCCATGATGCCGGGAGCCGGCGGCGGCGGGGTAGCCGTTGCGGAGAAACCGGCCGAGCAAACCGAGTTCACGGTCGTGCTCGAAGGCTTCGACGCGGCCAAGAAGATCAACGTCATCAAGATCGTCCGCGAAATCACGGGCCTGGGCCTCAAGGAGGCCAAGGACCTGGTGGAAGGCGCCCCCAAGCCCGTCAAGGAAAATGTCTCCAAGGATGAGGGTGCCAAGCTCAAGGCCAAGCTGGAAGAGGGTGGGGCCAAGGTTTCGCTCAAGTAGGTTCGCGCGCTCGCGGTCAGGATGCCCGATCCCGACCGTGGAACGCTGTTAGAAATCAACCTCCTCAAATCGGAGTTGAGGCGCGGCGGCGGCTCGCGGGCTGGGTTACGGAAGACCTTTCCCCGAGACCGGCAGGCAGTCACGTTGTTCAAGCGGTGGAAGCAGCGTGCCAGGCGTCAGCCAACCTCTTTGCCTCCGGTTCTTCGTGGCTCTGGAGCCGCGCCGTCCGGATCATTGGAACACGATTGCATGCACTGTCCATACGCACGGAACTCGGCGGACAACGCCGGCCGCTTTGCCTCGGCAAGGCGCTTTTCACATTGGTGATACTAGCAATAACTTGACGCAGCCACGCAGGCGGGAGCCAACTCGGCGCTGAGGGATTCGCGCCCGGTTCGCTTTCTCCAGGCGCTGTGTCGCTTTTTCGGGGAGGAGCAAGATTTATGCCCATCCCAGCACAACGAACGATTAACCCGGTCCAGGTCCGTAATTTCGGCCGCATCGGCGACGCCATTGAAGTGCCGCCGTTGACCGATGTGCAGACCAAATCTTACGATCGCTTTCTGCAGTTGGAGGTGCCGCCCGCCAAGCGCACGCCGACCGGGCTGGAAGGGGTCCTGCGCGAGATTTTCCCGATTGAAAGCTATGACAAGACGATCAGTCTGGAATACCTTCGCTATGAGTTAGGCAAGCCGCGCTATGATCCGGATGAATGCCGCCAACTGCGCCTGACCTATGGGCGGCCGTTTCGCGTCTGGCTGCGTCTGAAGAAGGAGCAGCCGGTCGAGGAAGAAGTGTATCTGGGCGATATGCCGATCATGATCGGCGGCGGCGAGTTCATCATCAACGGCGCCGAGCGCGTGGTTGTCAGTCAATTGCATCGCTCTCCGGGCGTCGATTTTGTGGTCGAGACCGAGGCGAGCGAGCGCAAGCTGCACAGTTGCCGTATCATTCCCGAGCGCGGCAGCTGGATCGAGATCAATGTGACGAAAAAGGACGCGCTCGGTGTGCGCATCGATCAAAGCGGCAAATTCTCGTCGATGACCTTGCTGCGGGCGATGGATGAAGAGTTTTCCACGTCCGCGCAAATACTGATGGCTTTCTACAAGACCACAGAGATGAAAGTCTCCTCTGTCACCGCGACGCGGCTGGAGGACTTTTTCGTGGTTGGCCACCACTATCCCAACGAGCCGAAAGGCCGGATCATGGATGACATCATCGATCCGGAAACGGGAGAAGTCCTGGCGGAGACCGGAACAAGGATCACCAAGGAGGTCGCGGAAAGAATCATCGAAAGGGCCGGAAAGGCTACCGTCATCCTGATGACTCCGCCGAAGGATCCGCTTATCCTGGCCTCCGTCGATGATGATCCAACGAATACGCATCAGGAAGCCCTTTTGCGCATCTATCAGCGCCTGCGTCCCGGCAACCCTCCGCAGCTCGAAAAGGCCAAGGAACTTTTCAAGGAGAAATTCCAGGACCCCAATCGCTATCGGCTGGGCAAGGTCGGCCGCTTCCGCATCAATCGCAAGTTCGACCAGGACATTCCGGAAACGGAAATGACCCTGCGCTCGCTCGATTACCTCAACGCGATTCGCTATATCCTGAATCTGCGCGAAGGCCGGGGACATGTGGATGACATCGATCACCTGGGCAATCGCCGGCTGCGGACCATCGACGAGCTGGCAGCAGACGAGTTGCGCAAGGGTTTTCTGAAATTGCGCCGCACGGTCCAGGAGCGCATGAGCATTCGCGATCAGCAGGATATGACGCCGCGCACGCTGATCAATCCCAAGAGTGTCTCGGCGGCGATCGAGTATTTCTTTGGCCGTGGCGAGCTCAGCCAGGTGGTGGACCAGACCAACCCGCTGGCCCAGTTAACGCACGAGCGCCGCCTGAGCGCCCTGGGACCCGGCGGCCTCAACCGCAAACGTGCCGGCTTCGAAGTGCGCGACGTACATATCTCGCACTACGGCCGCATTTGCCCCATCGAGACACCCGAAGGTACGAACATCGGCTTGATTTCCAGCCTCAGTATTTACGCCGGGGTCGACGAATATGGCTTCCTGATCACGCCTTACCGCAAGCTGCACCGCCGCAAGCTGACCGACGAGGTCTTTTGGCTGCAAGCCCACGAGGAGTCGCTGGCGCACCTGGCGCCCGCCGATACGCCCACCGAGCATAACAAGATCAAGGACGACAAGATCATCGCGCGCTTTGCGGGGGACTTCGGCTATATCGATGCCGACAAGGTGGAATACGTCGACATTTCGCCCAAGCAGATGGTCGGCGTTTCCGCCGGCTTGATCCCCTTCCTGGAACATGACGACGCCAACCGCGCGCTCATGGGTTCCAACATGCAACGGCAAGCCGTGCCGCTGCTGGTCACGGAACCGCCCATTGTGGCGACCGGCCTCGAGAAAGATGTCGCTTACAACAGCGGCATGCTCGTCCGCGCAGAAAAGTCCGGCACCGTCACTTTCGTCGATGCGGAACGGATTCGCATCGATGAGCGCGAATTCGTGCTGCGCAAGTTCGTCGGGCTCAACGAGCGCACCTGCCTCAATCAGAAACCCATCGTCAAGATGGGGCAAAAGGTCAAGAAAGGCCAGGTGATCGCCGATGGCGCGGCCACGCACAACGGCGAGCTATCCCTGGGACGCAACGTGCTCGTCGCCTTCATGGCCTGGGACGGCTACAACTTCGAGGACGCCATCATCATCAGCGAGAAGCTGGTCAAGGAAGACACCTATACCTCGATCCACATCGAGGAATTCGAGATCGAGATCCGCGAAACCAAGCTTGGCAAGGAAGAGTTCACGCGCGATATTCCCAACGTCTCGCCCAAGGCGCTCAGCAACCTGGATGAGCGCGGCATCGTCCGCATCGGCACCTTTGTGCATCCGGGTGACATCCTGGTAGGCAAGGTGTCGCCGAAGTCGCGCAGCGAGCTGACGCCGGAGGAAAAGCTGTTGCATGCGATCTTCGGCCGGGCCGGCGAAGACGTCAAGAACGACAGCCTGGAAGTCCCCAGCGGCGTCGAAGGCATTGTCATCGGCACGCAGCACTTCAGCCGGCGCGCCAGCCTCTCCGACGAGGAAAAGAAGGCCCTGGACAAGGAACAGCGCGAGATCGAGAACCGCTACAACCGGCAGATTGGCGAGCAGTTCCGGGCCATGATCGCGGAGATTGCCGGCGTCCTGGACAAGAAGGAGCTGAAGGACCCGCTCAGCGGCAAGATTTTGGGCACCGACAAGGATGACAAGGCGACGCTCGAGCAAGTGATGGGCTTCAAGTTCGAGCAGCTCGACATCCGCAGCCCGGAGCGGCAGAAGCAATCGGCGGAGGTCCATGCCCGGCATCATGAGCGCATCAGCTTCTTGCTCGATGAGAAGGAGCGCAAGCTCAATTCGCTGAAGCGCGGCGACGAGCTGCCGAGCGGCGTACAGCAGATGGTCAAGGTTTATGTGGCCACCAAGCGACAGATTTCTGTCGGCGACAAGATGGCTGGCCGGCACGGCAACAAGGGCGTGATTTCCAAGGTACTCTCGGAAGAGGACATGCCTTACCTGGCGGATGGAACGCCGGTGGACATCCTGCTCAATCCGCTCGGTGTGCCCAGCCGTATGAATGTGGGCCAGATTCTGGAGACGCACCTTGGCTGGGCGGCGCAGCGGCTCGGCTTCAAAGCCATTACGCCGGTCTTTGACGGCGCCAGCGAAGAGGAAATTCGCGCCAGCTTGAAGGAAGCCGGCATTCCGGTTAGCGGGAAGAGTTTTCTGTTTGACGGCCGAACCGGCGAACGCTTCGAGCAGCCCGTCACCGTTGGTTACATCTACATGCTGAAGCTTCACCATCTGGTGGATGACAAGGTTCACGCCCGCGCCACAGGGCCATACTCGCTTATCACGCAGCAGCCGTTGGGCGGCAAGGCCCGATTTGGCGGGCAGCGTTTCGGTGAGATGGAAGTCTGGGCTCTGGAAGCGTATGGCGCCGCCTATATCCTGCAGGAGTTGTTGACTGTCAAATCGGACGATGTGGAAGGGCGGACCAAGATCTACGAGTCCATGGTCAAGGGCGAAAATACGCTCGAGGCCGGTACGCCCGCCAGTTTTGACGTGTTGACCAACGAAATCCGAGGTCTCGCCCTGAATATGCAGTTGGAAAAGAAAAGAATATGAGCGCTCTCTGGTTCCCAGGCTCTGCCTGGGAACCGGTTGCGCGCGAGGCTCTGCCTTGCGAGGCAGAGCCTCGTGTGCAGTGGCGTTCCCAGGCAGAGCCTGGGAACGAGGAACTGGAAGAGCGGGCGGTCGATCGATAAACTAGATGGTTTGCTTGCAATTGAAGCTGCAAACTGCTTTAATGATACGAGATGCGCCAATTCCATCCTCACGAGAATTATCCCATGCGGATCCCGAGCGCGCAGTTTGCCGATTTTCCTACCCCGATCTGCCCCGCTTGCTTGAGACCGACGAATTAAATCACGAAGGCCGCGACGTGCTGTGCCTGCCAGGCCTGGCGGGTTTCGCGCACCACTTTGCCGCTTTTTAAGGAGTGCGTGCCATGAGTTCCGGTGAAGCCAATTACGACCGTATCAACGACTACGGGGCTGTGCGCATTAGCCTGGCCAGCCCGCACGACATCCGCAGTTGGTCTTTCGGCGAAGTCAAGAAGCCAGAGACCATCAATTACCGAACCTACCGCCCGGAGAAAGACGGCCTGTTTTGCGAACGCATCTTTGGGCCGGAGAAGGACTGGGAATGCGCCTGCGGCAAATACCGCGGCATGAAATACAAGGGCATGATCTGCGATCGTTGCGGGGTCAAGGTGACCCATAGCCGGGTCCGCCGCAAGCGCATGGGCCATATCGAACTGGCGGCGCCTGTCGTGCACATTTGGTTTTTCAAGGCCATGCCCAGCCGCCTCGGCACGCTGCTCGACATGAAGACGACCAGCCTGGAGAAGATCATCTATTTTCAGGACTACGCGGTGGTCGATGCCGGCGAGAGCCCGCTCAAGGAACGGCAGCTCCTCACCGAGGACGAATTCCGCAAGGCCCGCGAGGCCTACGGCGACACCTTTGAAGCGGACATGGGCGCCGAGGCGGTCAAGAAGCTCCTGGAGCGTCTCGATCTGGTCAGCCTCTCCAAGGATCTGCGCGAGAAGCTGGCCACCGAGACCGCCAAGGACAAGCCCTCCAAGCAGAAGCAACGCGACCTGACCAAGCGGCTCAAGGTGGTGGAATCTTTGCGCGATAGCGGTTTCGGCGGTACGCCGAACAAGCCGGAGTGGATGATCCTGGAGTGCATTCCCGTCATCCCGCCGGACCTGCGGCCGCTGGTGCTGCTCGACTCGGGCAACTTTGCCACCAGCGATCTCAACGATCTGTACCGCCGCATCATCAACCGGAATAACCGGCTCAAGAAGCTTGTCGATCTCAACGCGCCCGAAGTCATCATCCGCAACGAGAAGCGGATGCTGCAGCAATCGGTGGACGCGCTCTTCGACAACAACCGCTGCAAGCGGCCCGTGCTCGGCTCGAGCAATCGTCCGCTCAAGTCCCTGACCGACATGATCAAGGGCAAGCAAGGCCGCTTCCGCGAGAACTTGCTGGGCAAGCGTGTCGATTACTCGGCCCGTTCGGTGATCGTGGTCGGACCCGAGCTGCGCCTGCATCAATGCGGTTTGCCGAAGAAGATCGCCCTGGAGCTATTCCAGCCGTTCATCATTCGCCGGCTTAAGGAGTTAGGCCACGCCGACACGATTAAATCCGCGAAAAAGATGCTCGAGCGCAAGGATGAGCAGGTCTGGGACATTCTCGAAGAAGTCACCAAGAACCATCCCGTGCTGCTCAACCGCGCCCCGACCTTGCATCGCATGGGCATCCAGGCATTTGAACCGGTATTGATCGAGGGCAATGCGATTCGCATTCATCCGCTGGTGTGCAAAGGCTTCAACGCCGACTTCGACGGCGACCAGATGGCGGTGCATCTGCCGCTCTCCATCGAGGCCCAGGTGGAGGCGACCGTGTTGATGATGTCCACGAACAACATCTTCAGCCCGGCCAACGGCCAGCCGATTATCAGCCCGAGCCAGGACATCGTCATGGGCTGCTACTATCTCACCGCCACGCGGGGTGAGCCGGGGGACGTCGTCGAGCCGGGAGAAGGGATGATGTTCACCAGCCCCGCCGAGGTGTTCCTCGCCTACGCGCAGAGGAAACTCGGCGTCCATGCCCGCATCAAGGTGCGCCTGCCGCATGAGAAAAAGGTCATTAGCGAGGTTCGCTACGATAAAGACAAGGTGCGCGTCGATGAGGTCAGCCGGCATTCGAACGACCTGGTGAATACCACGGTCGGCCGGGTTCTCTTCAACGATATCCTGGATTCCAAGATGGCATACTATGATTTGCCGCTGTCGGGCAAACATCTGAGCCGCATCATCGCCGATTGCTATCAATTGCTGGGCCGCCGGCAAACCATCGAGCTCCTGGACCGCATGAAGGATCTGGGCTTCCGCGAATCGACCCGCAGTGGCCTGAGCTTCGCGACGGACGACCTGCGCACGCCGCTCAGCAAGGAGAAAATCATCCTGGAGATCGAGAAGGAAGTCGACAAGGTCCAGAAGCAGTACCAGCGCGGCATCATCACCGAGGGCGAGCGCTACAACAAGGTCATCGACCTGTGGACGCACGCCCGCGACGAAATCACCAAGCAGATGATGCACGACCTCGCCAACGATGTGCGCGAGGGCAAGCCGTACCTTAACCCGATCTTCCTGATGGCCCACTCCGGCGCCCGCGGCGGCGTCGAGCAGATCCGCCAGCTGGCCGGCATGCGCGGCTTGATGGCCAAGCCGTCCGGCCAGATCATCGAGACGCCCATCAAGGCGAACTTCCGCGAAGGCCTGAGCGTGCTCGAGTACTTCAGCTCGACGCACGGCGCTCGCAAAGGCCTGGCCGACACGGCACTGAAGACGGCCGACTCGGGTTACTTGACTCGGAAACTCGCGGATGTCGCCCAGAACGTTGTCGTCACCATGCAGGACTGCGAGACCACCCAGGGAGTCGCCAAGGGGGTCGTGTACAAGGGCGAAGAGATTGAGCGCTCCTTGAGCGAATCGATTCGCGGCCGCGTCAGCCGTAACACGATCACGACGATTACCGGGGAGGTGATTGTCCGGGAAAACGAGATGATCACCTGGGAGCAGGCGCGGAAGATTGAAGCGCTCGGCGTGGACAAGATCCTGGTGCGCAGCCCGATGACCTGCCAGGCGCCGCTGGGCGTGTGCCGGCTGTGCTACGGCATGGACCTGGCCACGGGCAATCTCGTGGAAGAAGGCATGGCCGTCGGCATTATTGCCGCGCAATCGATTGGCGAGCCGGGCACGCAGCTTACCATGCGCACCTTCCACATCGGCGGCGTGGCCCGCCGCGCCGTCGAGGAAAGCGAGATCAAGGCCAAGAAGTCCGGCGTCATCAAGTTCGAACGCGTCAACGCCGTCGAGGTCGAAGACGAGCACAAGAAGCTGCATCGCGTGGCCCTGACGCGTAACGGCGAATTGCTGATCATGGGACCCAAGGAACGGATACTGGAAAACTACAGTATCCCCAACGGCTCGATGCTGCTGGTCGAAGAAGGGCAAACCGTGCAGCCCGGACAGCTGCTGTGCAAGTGGGATCCGCACATGATCCCGATTCTCGCCGAGGTCGGCGGGCGAATTCGCTTTGACGAGATTGTGGAAGGCGAAACGCTTCGCAAGGAACGCGATCCGGGCGGGGCCGAGCGCTGGGTCATCATGGAGCACAAGGGCGATCTGCATCCGCAAATTGTCATCGAGGACGACCGCGGCCAGAGCCTGGCGTTTTACTACGTGCCCGAGAAAGCGCACCTGGAAGTGCGCGAAGGCAACACGGTTTCGGCCGGTAGTTTGCTGGCGAAGACGCCGCGTGAAGTCGGCGGCACCCAGGACATCACCGGCGGTCTGCCCCGCGTCACGGAAATCTTCGAAGCGCGGCGGCCGCGTGAGCCGGCCGTCATGGCGGAAATCGCTGGCAAGGTTCGCCTCGGCGAGAAGAAGAAAGGCAAGCGCATCATCATCATCGAGGCCATGGACGATCATGGCAAACCGGTCGGCGTGGAGCGCGAACACGCCGTGCCGCACGGCAAGCACCTGCGCGTGCACACGGGCGACTACGTGAAGGAAGGCGACGCGCTGGTTGACGGCCCGCTGGTGCCGCACGACATCCTGCGCATCAGCGGCGCTGACGCGGTTCAGAATTACCTGGTGCGTGAGGTGCAGAGCGTGTACCGCAGCCAGCGCGTCGACATCGATGACAAACACATCGAGATCATCGTTGCGCAAATGTTGCGCAAGGTAAAGGTCGAGACCATGGGCGACACCGGCTTGCTTCCCGGTTCGGTGATCGACAAGTTCGCCTTCCGCGAGGTCAACGAGCGCCTGCGCGAATGCGTGAAGATCAAGGATCCGGGCGATTCCAAGTTCGAGCCCGGCAAGATCGTCAGCAAGGACGCCTTCGAGGAGGAGCGCGCCCGGCTGGAAGCTGAAGACCTGAAGCCGCCGAGCTACACGTCGCCGCAGCCTGCAACTTGCAGCGTGGTGCTGCTGGGCATCACCAAGGCGGCCGTGCAATCCGACAGTTTCATCTCGGCGGCCAGCTTCCAGGAAACGACCAAGGTCTTGACCGAAGCGGCCCTGGCCGGCAAGGTCGATTATCTGGTCGGCTTGAAGGAAAATGTCATCCTTGGCCACCTGGTGCCCGCGGGCACTGGTTTCCATACGCACCAGGACGCGGAAGTTCGCATCCACCCGGACGCGCTGGAGAATGCGCCGCCGCCGCCCCCGCCGCCCGCTCGACCGGCTCAGTTTGAGACGGCTGGCGCCTCGGAATGAGGCGTATGATCGACCGGCGGAGAATGAAGCAAGGCGGGTTCTGGTCTTGCCTGCTCAGCCTTGCTTCATTCTCCGCTCCTTATTCCTTCAAACTCGCTCTTGACCAGGCAGCCCAGCATTACTAGCGTAATGTTTTCCGAGTGTGCATTTGTTGCTTGATTTTACGATGGACGTGCCGCAGAATACCGATCATTGAGTCACCGCTCACGGCGCGTTGGAGAAGGTAATGCCGACCATTAATCAGCTGGTGCGTAAGGCCCGCCGCCAGCAATACCGGAAGCCAAAGCATCCGGCGATGCAAGGGTGCCCGCAGAAGCGCGGCGTCTGCTTGCAAGTAAAAACCATGACGCCCAAGAAGCCCAACTCGGCCCTGCGCAAGGTGGCCCGCGTCCGTCTCTCCAATGGCATTGAAGTGACGGCTTACATCCCGGGCGAAGGACACAACCTTCAGGAGCACTCGATTGTGCTGGTCCGGGGCGGTCGCGTGCGCGATTTACCTGGCGTGCGTTATCACATCATTCGCGGCGTGCTCGATTCCCAGGGCGTCGCCGACCGAAAACAGGCTCGTTCCAAGTATGGCGCCAAACGCGAAGGTAGTTAAGCGTGAGGCAAGGGAGGAAACAGCAAAGCAAGAAGCCAGATTTTTCCCTTTCTGCTTTGCTGCCTGGCCCGTCTTATTCTTATCGCCCGTTGGTAGAGTCCGCGTGCGGGACCTCCGGCGGCATGGCGGTCCCATCTTCCTTACCCCAGGGGCAGATCAATATCATGATGGAGCTGAAAGTGACGCTCGATTTCGCCTGTTGCACCTGCACGCGTCCGGTGGGGGTGACCTTGAAATGCGAGGGAAAGGGCCTGGCGGCCGGGTCCACGGCGGTCGCGGCGGTGCTGGTTCCCTGCCCGAATTGTGCTGCTATCAACCAGCTGTATTTTGAGCCGAGCGGCACGGTGCGTGCCGTCGCGCCTTACAGGATCACTCGGCAAATGCCTGTGCCTTCGCTAAACTAGATGAACAAGCCTGTGACACAAAGGAAGATCGTCAGGAAGCATCATTATGGGGAAACGAACCGCAAGCGCCGAAACGCTGAAGCCGGATCCGCGGCATAATTCGAAACTGGCGAGCAAATTCATCAACTGCCTGATGTGGCAGGGGAAGAAGGCGACCGCCATGCGGATTTTTTACGGCGCCCTGGACCAGATCAAGCAGCGCATGCCGGATGCCGATCCGATTGACGTATTCACGCAGGCCGTGGAGCACGTCAAGCCGACCGTCGAGGTCCGCTCGAAACGCGTCGGCGGCGCCACCTACCAGGTGCCGATGCAGGTGAACCGCAATCGCCAGCAGAGTCTGTCGATCCGCTGGATCATCGAGGCGGCCCGCAAGAAGGCCGGCAGGCCGATGAACCAACGGCTCGCCGAGGAGTTCATGGCCGCCTACCGCCGCGAGGGCGAAGCCATGACCAAGCGCGAAAATACCATCAAGATGGCGGAGTCCAACAAGGCCTTCGCGCATTTTGCCTGGTAAGATAAGAAAATGGCAACGAACCACAGGGACGGTGTCTCTGTGGTTCGTTTTCTTTTTGCAGAGACAAGCCCGTGGCTGCGACCGACTACGATCTGAGCCAGATTCGCAACCTGGGGATCATTGCGCACATCGACGCCGGCAAGACCACCACCACCGAGCACGTGCTCTATTACGCCGGCGCCACACACCGCCTGGGCACCGTCGATGCGGGCACGACGGAAACAGACTACGACGAGGAAGAAAGAAAACGCGGCATTACGATCTACAGCGCCTGTATTCCGCTAACCTGGCGCGCCTGCACGATCAACCTGATCGACACGCCTGGGCACGTCGATTTCACGGCCGAGGTCGAACGCTCGCTGCGCGTGCTCGACGGTTGCGTGGTCGTTTTCGACGCCCAGAAAGGCGTGGAAGCGCAGTCGGAAACGGTGTGGCGGCAGGCGGACAAGTACCAGGTCCCCCGATTGGTATTTGTCAACAAGATGGACGTCGTCGGCGCGGATTTTGCGAACGTCCTGCAGGAAATCCAGGAACGTCTCGAAGGCAAGCCGGTAGCCATCAACATCCCCATCGGCAGCGGCTCCATCAAGGACAGTCCAACTCCCTTCAAAGGGATTATCGATCTCCTGGAGATGCAGGCTCTTTATTACGATGCCGAGGACAAGGGGAAAACTTTTCGCGCCGAAGCTATTCCAGCCGAGCTGCAGAAGGAAGCACAGCAGTGGCGGGAGCGCCTCTTCGATCATCTCACGCAGCATGACGATCAGGATAGGCTCACCAGCGCCTATCTGGAGGGACGGCCCGTGGCAAGCGAGGCGATTCGCCAGGTGTTGCGCGAGCAAACGTTGCGTGGCCAGATCCAGCCGGTTTTGTGCGGCTCGGGACGAGAGCACATCGGTATCCAACCGCTCCTCGACAGCGTGACCTGGTACCTGCCCAGCCCGGAGGATCGTCCCCCGGTTACCGGCACCAATCCCAGGAAGCCGGACAAGGAAGAAAAACGCAATCCGGATCCAAGAGACCCCTTCTGCGGCCTGGTGTTCAAGGTCGTCGCCGATCCGCACGGGGAACTCTTTTACCTGCGCATCTATTCCGGCACCTTCAAGGCCAACAGCCGTGTTTGGAATCCCGGACGTAACTCGAAGGAGCTCATTAGCAAGCTCTATCACGTCCACGCCGACCCGAACAATCGCGAAGAACTGCCCCAGGCTTATGCCGGCGACATTGTCGCGACTGTCGGACTGAAGGAGGCAGTCACCGGCGACACGCTCTGCGAGACGCAGCATCCCATCCTGCTCGAGCCGATCCAGTTCGCTGAGGCCGTCGTCAGTCGCTCAATCGAGCCCGAGTCCTCCGGCGACAAGCAGAGGCTGACCGACACGCTCAATCTCCTCAAGCGCGAGGATCCCACGTTTGAGTGGCGCGTGGATGCCGAGACCGGGCAGACGCTGATGAGCGGCATGGGGGTGCTGCACCTGGAGATCAAGCAGCACCGCATGGAGCGCGATTTCCGCCTCAAGGTGCGCGTCGGCAAGCCGCGCGTCAGTTTTCGCGAGACGCTGCGCCGTCCCATCGAGGTGGAAGGCGAATGTGTGAAACAAGCCGGCACAGCCGGGCTGTTCGCCAAAGTCACGGTCCTGCTTGAACCGTTCGTGCCGACCAAGAGCGAAGCCGCCGTCAACGTCAGCAGCCGGCTCAAACCGGACATGTTGCTGCCTGCTTACATTACCGCGGCGGAGCAAGGAATCCGGGGCGCTCTGCAATCAGGGGAGCTTGGTTATCCCGTCATCAACGTTCATGCCACCATTG